>NZ_JBAEER010000064.1:0-8129 GCF_056207615.1 Candidatus Cryptobacteroides sp.
TCCTTCGCAGCATGTCCATCTTGAATTGCTTCTGCGACACCATCACCGGCAGGAATGCATCGAAATAGTTCACCCCCCTGTGCGGGCCGAACACAAGATTGTGGTGCTTCGCGAAGTTGTATCCATGCTCATACACCCATATCTGGCCGTCGGTGCCGCGAGGGTCAGCGGTGAGCTCCATGTGGTTGGAGAAAGATACGAGATCATATCCGAGGCGGTCGTAATACGCCCTCACCGAATCCGGATAAAGCTCGCACTCGTTGATCCATTTCGTCGCATGGGTATGGGTGTGGAGGTTGGTGCGCGTCCATACGGTAGCTGACGAATCCAGTCCGGCGTACGGATCATAGATCTGTGCCCCCTCGAACGGCTTGCCCTCCTCGAAACGGTAGACAGGGCTGAAATTTGAGAGAATGATGATGCCAAGCACCATCAGCACAGACGCAGTCGGGATGCGCCAGATCAGCGATATTCTGCGGACACGTCTCATGGTTCAGTATAGAAGAGATCCTTCTCCGGGTCAAGGACAGGAGTATCCATGTCCAGAAGATCGAGCACGCTGCTGTATACCCAATGCTGATCGATCAGCTCAGGCTGCCGGACATTCCTGTAGCCCGGAGTGAGCCAGAGGTAGCACGGAATCTCGTACTGCTCCTTCGGTGCGACCTTGAGAGGAACACCGTGCATGTACAGACTGTTTTCGCCGAGCGACTCTCCATGGTCGGAGATGTACAGCATCGCGCAGCTGCGGTCGCTTATGCTCTTGAGCGTATCGATGATCGAATTCAGAAGATAGTCGGTATAGACGATCGTGTTGTCGTACGCGTTTATCAGCTCCTGAGGCGCCTTCGAAGCCTGCTCCACGTTGTCGCAGACCGGAGTGTAAACCTCGAACTCCGAAGGGTAGCGCTCGCAGTATGCGGGTCCATGGCCGGTATTGGTGTGCAGGATAATGACCACCTTGTCCTCGCTGCTCTGCTCGATCGTCTCACGGAGACCGGCGAGAAGAATACCGTCGTAACGCTCGTCCACGCCCTCGTACATCGCAGCAAGATCCTCCCTCTTGAGGTATTCCGGGCCATGGATAGGTGGCTCACCCCAGTTGGTCGTCCTCCACTGCACCTTGACTCCGTGCCTGTAGAGATAGTTCGGCAGGATCTCGTACAGCTCGCCGCTCGGCTGAGGTTCGAGTATGCTCTTCACACCCTCGGTCGTATAGGTCGCACATGAGACGGCATTGAACACATGCAGGTCCTCGACCTTGGAGAGCAGCGGGTTGGTCTCACGCTCATAACCATAGAGCGAAGAGTTCGCCTTTCGTGCAGATTCGCCGATGACGAGCACCACCGCACGCTTCTCATCGTTCCTGAAGGTCGCGTCCGGCAGCGGAATCTCCTCCCTGTTGGAATGGGCGCGCTGGTTCGCGAGCCTTCCCGTGTTCACGATGTATGACCATGGCATCACCAGGCCTCCGAGTTCGGTATCATGGTTGCCGATCCAGAGCGTCTGGTTGAAATTGCAGAGTATGATCAGAAGCGAGAGTCCGAGAGAGGCTCCGATGGACGCGCCGAATCTTTTCCATGTGCCGTAGTTCACTTTCACGCCGATGATCCATATCATGGGCAGTATGCCGAGCACGATCACGCAGGCCACGAACGGGAACGTGATGAACGGCAGCGCCTCCTCCGGGCGTGTGTTGAAGAAATTGCTCAGCATGGATGCATCCATCATCGTCTTGTACGAGATGACATAGTAGGTGCACACCGTGCTGATGGCATGGCAGAGCGCAACCAGGACGCGTCCCACCCTGCGGAGCAGGAAGCACACGAGGTAGCACGCGAAGAAATTCAGAGGAAGCAGCAGCAGGGCCAGGCAGAAAACCAGGAGCTTGCTGTCCGCGTTGTTCCATGCGAAGAGCAGGAAGGGGACGTTGAAAGCCGCCAGGTTGACAAGGCTTAGGATGGCGCTGTATGTTGTGAGTCTGATTTCTTTCATATCCCGCAAAGATAAATATTGTGTGCCGATAATTTGCTACCTTTGACGGCGATTTAGTTCACATGAAGAAGCTCGTCTGCATAATAAATCCAATCGCCGGAAAGGGCAACGGCCGCACCATCGCGGACATCGTCAGGAAAAATCTGGACAGCACTGTCTATGACGTCAGCATCCGGTTCACCGAATACGGCGGACATGCCGGAGATATTGCCGCCGAAGCCGCAGCGCAGGGAGCTGACGTAGTCGTTGCCGTTGGTGGTGACGGTACCGTGAACGAGGTCGCGGCAAGGCTCTCCGGGACCCAGACCGCACTCGCCATCATCCCTCGAGGCTCGGGCAACGGGCTGGCCAACCACCTCGGTCTGCCAAAGAACATACGCGAAAACGTCTCCTTGATCAACAAGGGAACCGTGGCATGCATAGATACGGCATGCGTCAACGATCACCCTTTCTTCTGCACCTGCGGCGTCGGATACGATGCCAAGGTCGCGATGGACTATTCCAAGGCAGGAACGAGAGGTCTCATAACCTATGTCCGCAAGACCCTCGAGGCATGGCACAGCTATACGCCCGAAACCTACCACATCACAACCGATACTGCCGACTTCGATGTAAAGGCCTTCCTCATCACGGTCGGGAATGCCAACCAGTGGGGCAACCACTACCATATCACCCCCAAGGCATCGCTCCAGGACGGACTCCTCGACATTACGATAATCCATCCGTTCAACCTCCTTCAGGCCATCCCCGTCCCTATCCAGCTTCTGGATTCACGCATCTACCACAACAGCAAGGTGGACGCCCTCCGTACCAGCTATGTCCGAATCGAACGCATGGACGACACGGACCGCCTGGACGACACTGACCGCATGGAGCGCATTGGACGCACGGATGCGACGCAGGAAGCCCATTTCGACGGCGAAGCATTCATGGCCGGCCCTTTCCTCGACATCCGCGTCACCCCCGCCAACCTCAACGTCATCGTACCTTAGTCTGCGACCCGGGTAAAGGACGGATGTTCTCCGGCCAGGGTCGGGACGATCGTTTCGGACGCGAGAATGTGCTAACAGAAAAACAATATTATCATCTGTGCAAGGAGGACCCTCAGGAACATGGCGAGAGGATAGACCGTAGCATAGGCAACAGACGCCTCGTCACTGTTTCTGTCCACATCGTTCGCATAGGCTAGAGCGGGCGGGTTGGTCGACGCACCTGACAGAACTCCGATTAACGTGAGATAATTGAGTCTCATGGCGAAGCGACCTATCAGTCCACAGACCATCAGAGGTACCAGCGTGATAAGTGCACCATATGCTATCCACACGTAGCCGCCTTTATTCACGATAGTATCCACGAAGCCGCTGCCGGCTTCAAGACCCACGCATGCCAGGAAGATGCTGATACCAAGCTCGCGGAGCATCAGGTTGGCACTTGAGGTGGTGTATGTGATCACATTCAGCCTTGGACCGAAGCTGGACAGCAGTATGCTCACGATGAGAGGACCTCCTGCAAGTCCAAGCTTCACAGGCTGAGGCATGCCCGGGAAAGCGATAGGAATGCTGCCGAGGATGACGCCGAGTGCTATTCACACGAAGATAGGTACCAGATTAGGCTCATCGAGACGCTTGAGAGAATTGCCGAGAACCATCTCGACTTTTTCTACTGAAGACTTGCTTCCAACCACTGTCACAAGGTCGCCATACTGGAGACGGAAGTCCTCGCTCGCCCTGAGATCGAGTCCGGACCTGCGTATCCTCGTGATAGAAGCACCTAGTATATCCTCAAACTTCAGATCACTCAGCCTCTTGCCGTTAAGGCTCTTCTTGCTGATAAGGATTCTTCTGGAGATAAATGCCGTATCTGCTGCCTCAGAGTGCTTCCTGATAATCTTTTCCTCTGCCTCGACAGTCTCCGCCTTCCAATCTACGGACTCTTTCTTCTCCACCTGGGTTATGACAATTCCTTTGCGATAGCACAGATACCTGATCAGAATATACGACAGGATGGCTCCGACCACTCCCAAAGGATATGCGACAGCATAGCCGAGAGCGATATCCGGAGAATTCGTTCCGAACATATCGGAATAGGCTGCCTGAGCTGCTCCAAGGCCAGGGGTGTTGGTCACGGCGCCTGACATGATACCTGTCATGGTCGTCACTTCGGTTCCCGTCAGGAAGTGAAGTGCGATGGCCGTCAACGCTCCCAGAGAGCACACCAGGACTGCAAGAATATTAAGCTTCACTCCTCCTGACTTGAAGCTGGAGAAGAAGCCTGGTCCTACCTGAAGGCCTATGCTGTATACGAAGAGAATGAGTCCGAACTCCTTCAGGAAATGCAGAAGGTCCGCATCAAGAGACATGTTGAAATGACTGAAGACTATTCCGACAAACAACACCCAGGTAACCCCGAGAGAGATACCCTTGATCTTATATTTTCCGAGTGCCTTGCCTATGGCTATGACCAGCGCAAGGACAAGGATCGAGTGGGCGACACCTCCGCTCCATGCTGACGTGCCGTCAAAAAGTGTATTCCAAAATTTCATTTTGAGTTATTTTATGCCCATTTTCCGGACAATTCTATGAATGCAATCGACTCGCGAAGCAGTTTGATGAACACTTCTGCGCTGCGCTTCTGATAGGTCTTCTTCAATATATGTATACATCCCTGCATCTGGTTGTCAGGAACATCCAGCGGAATGGCCTTAAGACGCTCCCTGTCCTTGATAGTAGCATCTGAGAGGATGGTGAGAAGATTACTGTTCTCCACTGCATCGAGAAGGCTGTAGACTCCATTGACCTCAAGCGACACAGTGAAATCGCCGTTTTGGAAATCGAAGTACTTGTCAATCAGGTTCCTGGACTGGAGTCCCTTTGCCGGAATGGCTAATCTGTGTCTCTTGAGTTCATCGAAGCCCAGGCTGTCCTGGCTTGAAAGAGGATGATCCTTTCGCATGATGACCGAGAGATGATCCTCGAAAAGGACCTTTGACTCGACGTCATCATAAGGGATGTTCGGCTTGAACGCCAGAACGAAATCCACCTCCCTGCGGCGAAGCATGTCCATCAGTTCCTCCATGGAGCGGTTCGTGATGTTGAGACGTATGCCTGGATACTTGGTGATAAAGGTGTTTATCGTCTCCTTGAGGAGAGGACCGAAAGAAAAGGTCGAGCCTATGTTCAACGTTCCTGTTATCACTTCCTGAAGATCTTTGATCTGAGACTTGCAGGTCTCCGCGTCGATTACAGTCTGCCTGGCCAGTGGCAGCATGCGTTCTCCATATTCTGTGAGCGTCACAGAATGCGAGTCACGAAGGAAGAGAGGACATCCAAGTTCATCCTCAAGAGCACGTACCTGCTGAGACAAAGTGCTCTGGGTTATGTAGAGACACCTTGCCGCCTCTGAAAAGTTCAGAGTCTCTGCGGTCTTGATAAAGTATTTCAGCTGTCTGAGTTCCATAAATGTCGAATTTCCGGGCAAATTTAGTTTGATATATATATGGTTTCAATCATCTGCGACGATTATTTACAATAATTGCTATCGTATATGGCGATAGCAACTGTTGTCTATGAAAAGTTTGAAACCTGACGATTAGTCTGGGAGACCCTTGTAGTACTCAAGAGCTTCATGAAGCTGCTTCTCGTCGGTGATGTCGATCTTAGGCATGTCCCTGGAGAGCTTGTTTGACTTTGCGCCTACGCTGTTGATGTTACGCTTGCTGGTGAGGATGTCGACTACCTTGAGGAGAAGAGCGAGAACGATGCTGCCGAGAATAATGAAAAGTGCTTTCATGATGATTTTGTATTTTAAAAGTTAGTTAATTTGTCCTGGATCCTTGATCCGAGTGCAAAGGTAGGGCAAGAGTATAAGGCGCAATAGCATCGGTTCGTGTTTGTAATGATGGCTGCAGTAGCCCTCAGCTTTACCCGAGTAACATGGTCATAGGCAGAATCATTGGCAGCTATCGGATGATCACGGCGTCAATGCCCAGGCAATCGCCGAAAAGCCACAATCAAGCCGTGACAACCGTCACATCTGCCCCGAAAGAAAGTGTGAGGTACTGATTCGGCCGATGGCAAATAAAGAAACCGGCAATAGCCGGACTTAGGCTCAGACAATAGTGGGCAAAAAATATTACAATCTCAATTTAATAAAATAATCACTATCTTGCTGGACAGTAAACCGGCTGCAACCAGAAAGAAAATGCGACCTGAAATTATCAAATCACTTAAATAACCTAGACAATGAAAGCTTTTGGACCTAAGGCATGGGTTCTTCCCCAGCCTGTTCTCATCATCGGTACTTATGGAAAAGATGGCAAAGCCAATGCGATGAACGCAGCATGGGGCGGCCAGTGGGATGCCAACGAAATCATGATCTCCATGGGTAGCCACGCGACCACCGAGAATCTCGCAGAATGTGGCGAATTCACCGTATCCTTCGCAACCAGGGACACGATGGTCGCTGCTGACTTCGTGGGAATTATTTCCGCTAAGAATGATTCGGAGAAGATGGCGAAGACCGGTTGGAACTCAGAAAAGGCACCCGATGTGAACGCACCGGTCTTCGACGTGTTCCCGATTGTGCTCGAGTGCCGCATTAAGGAAAAGATTGACGAGAGCCCGACCGGAGGATATAATCTTGTAGCAGAGATCGTGAATGTACTGTGCAAGGATGAGTACCTTGCAGAAGACGGCAAGCCTGACGTGGCTAAGATGAATCTTCTTACCTTCGACCCTGTCCATCTGGGTTACATCCAGCTCGGAGAAAGAGTCGGTGATGCATTCTCATCAGGTAAGACACTGAAATAGGAAATCTCACGCACACGCCGCTTCTGCGACTCGGCTGGAGGTCGGGGTTATCAGGGCGGAGCCCCTTATAACAGATGGGCCACAACGCGAAAAGCCACTGCGATTGCGGTGGCTTTATTCGTGTGGTAACAGTAACATTGTTTTACCGGTGGATACGAAAGTTTTTTATCTTTGTGGATAAGAACGCATGATTATGGAGAAAGAGAAGGATAGAGGCGAAGTCGTTCTTTACCAGCCGAACGACACCATCAGATAGGAGGTCAAACTTGAACAGGAGACCGTATGGCTGACACAGCAACAGATTGCAGTGCTGATGGGGACTAATGTCCCTGCTATTTCTAAACACATTTCTAACATTTACACCTCCCTAGAGTTAGACCAGACATCAACTGTTTCCAAAATGGAAATAGTTCGATTAGAAGGAAACCGATTTGTCAAACGTTCTGTTGACCACTATAATCTCGACATGATAATCTCCGTCGGCTACCGTGTCAACAGCGCCAATGCGACAGCCTTCCGCCGCTGGGCTACCACTGTCCTGACATTGCTTGACAAACGTAATTCTGGGGTCTCGGCAGAGATATACACGATGCAGATATCAAAGCCGCTCGCTTTGGACATTGCAAAGCATGACACGCAGTACGAGCCCATTCCGGTGAACATTCTCAAGAAGTCTCATGACCGGTTCCTGATCATCGACGAAAACATTTACCACGTGGGCGCCTCAGTGAAAGACCTGGGAAAGAAGTGGACTGCAATTATAAGAATGGAGAGCCTTGACTCAACCTCACTGTTATCTCGTTTATAAGTATTTGGAATCAATTTCTCAGATTAGGGAATCGGGGCAATAAAGCTATTTTTCTCCCCAGATTTACAGACAAAAGCACTATTCGGGGGAAATAACGTCAATCCCAACCCCGTTCAGCGCCAACAACGAGTAACGGGGTGTCTGGGGACCTTCGAAGCACGGTCCCGGTGGGACTATTGTTCCTTACTTGTATTCTTTTGAATCTCTGTAACTTAACTCTTATCCTGCTACAAAATAAAGTAAACATCAGGTAAACGAAATGCTAGTCGGTTTGACGGGCCTTTATGCATATAGTTTAAAAGATATGACCTCTGAACTATTTTGAGTCCAGAGGCCATTTCGATTGTCAACCTTTTTTTTCCTGAAGAAGACTATATGAAAGATTATCCAACAGGAACGGTATCACGCCAACATACATAATACCATCCTCGTCCGTCCATAACTTACGACTGCCATCCAGGATGACAATCTTGCGATAGAAATCACCTGAGTTTCTAAGGGAGAACGTTTCCTGCTCC
>NZ_JBAEER010000065.1:0-3822 GCF_056207615.1 Candidatus Cryptobacteroides sp.
CAAGGAGGAAGTTCCCATCGAGGACAATGCCCGCGTGCTGGTCGGCGTCTCGCTGATGAACCAGAAGATCTTCACTGCCGAGGACCTCGAGATACAGCTCAGCGCTTCCGTGCTCAGGAGCCTGATGATCTCCAAGGTCTATTACTCCGGCACCAGAGACAACTTGGACCGAACTTACACTACGGATTCCTACGTCGAGATCTTCAACAACTCGGATGAGCTTGCGTACCTCGACGGCATGTACCTGGCACTCGCTGAGTCCGTGTCCCCTGCGGCCTATCCAGCGAAGGACAATCCTGACTCGATCTACGCTCGTCAGGTGTGCCGCTTCCCTGGCAACGGACATGACCACCCTGTGGCACCGGGCTCCAGCATCGTGATTGCGGCTCGCAGCGCGAGGAACCACCTCGAGAGCGCCCCAATTACCGTGGATCTCTCCGATGCGGACTTTGAGGTGAAACTCATCGAAGGCTCCGGCAATCCTGATGTCCCTATGCTTCCGCTCGTACATAACTCTACCAACATCCAGTATCTGAACCTCATCAGCGGAGGAATGAACGCGGTCTACCTTTTCCAGACCGACGAGGACGTGATGGGATGGCCTCTGGTCTACCAGCGCGGAAAGACTTCCGGAGAGCTCTTCATGAGGATGCACAAGTCTGTGGTCATCGACGGCGTCGAATGCCTCAAGAAACCGGCTCAGACCGCACCGGACGTGAATACGAAGCGCCTGCAGTCGGACATCGACGCTGGATATGTCGTGATCTCTTCAGTCAACGGCTACACACACGAGTCGGTGGAGAGGAAGGTCTCTCGTCAGGAGAACGGAAGATATTATCTCGAAGACACGAACAACAGCTCGGCGGATTTTGTCGTATGCACAGATCCGGCACCGCGCAAATATGACAAGGAGGGCCTGCTATGAGAAAGACCATGACTCTTTTGTCTGCAGCCCTCTGCTGCATGACCTTCGGGGCTTTCACGGCTTTCGCACAGAAACCGGAAAAGAGAGCCGGCGAGCCTTCTGAGTATAGGAAGATGGAGATCGAGGAGCTTTACCAGCAGTACTCCAGGACTAGGAACGCTGCCGGAATGGGACTCTCGCAGCCTTCCAGCGGCAGCTTCACCACTCTCGGCGTGTTCACCCAGTCCGGTGAATACCACCTTGCCCAGGAAGGAAGTTCGGACATGGGCTTCGAGTTCTCTTCTATGCGCTATGACTCATTCAGCGACAAGCTCTTCATGAAGGGCTCTTTCAGCTACACTCTCGACAAGGAGAAAGGCAGGGCATGGTCCGACGTGATCGATCCTTACTTCTCCAATCCTTTCATCTACGGCTGTCAGGTCGCAAAGGACTACGGCAAGCATGACTGTGAACTTGACTTCGATCTCTACACTGCCCCTCTTCGGGATATCGTCTCTGTCGGTCTCAAGGGCGAATACCAGGTGAAGGATATCTACGGAAACCGCGACCCACGTCCAAGGACAGGCTATCTCAGGTATGAGATCATCCCATCTGTGCTCCTGAGCTTCGGCAGGCACCATGTTGGTCTCGACGCCGGATTCACTCACAGCAAGGAGAAGCTCCAGAACCTCACCACCATACAGTCTTACCCTAATCTCTGGTACTACAAGATGTCGGGGCTGGACCGTATTGACGGCGCCATCTCTGCGTACTCGGGATTCAAGCGTCAGTTCATCGCGAACGGCTTCGTCTCTGACCTCAGCTACTCGTACTCTTCTGACAAGATTGACTTCGTCCTCAACGGTGGCGTCGCTGGAGAGCTGTCGAACGCCTACGGCGACAAGAAGCAGTGCCCGGGATCATACAACAGCCTTACCTACAACGGTCTCGCAGAGATCATAGCAAGCGCAGACGAGATGGCCTTCAAGCTCGCCCTCAAGGGCAGCATGGTAGACGGTGGAGCCGACGAGAATCTCCAGGAGCTTACCAGCGTCAAGGACCCTGTCACAGGTGCCACGACCGAGACCTGGGAGACCCTCTACACCTACGAGAACAGGTATATGCTCAAGAAATATGATGCTGACCTCAGCATGGACATCTACGGCCTTCGCGGAGCTTCCGGCTACAGGTGGAACGCAGGTGCGGAAATAGGATATTCCGGCTTCCGCAAGGAGTGCTTCCTCCCATATTCAGCCTTCCTTGTCGATGCACTCAACGCTGAGCTCAGAGGCTCATACAGGCTGATGGAGAGGAATTCCCACAGGCTTGACCTCGAACTTGCGGCAAAGAGCATCGTTCCGCTTCGCTCGCAGCTTGAGTGCGCGAAGGAAAACGTCTACGTCGACGAGGTGCTCGCTCCTGACCAGGTCTACTACGGGTCGCAGACCGTAAGCGGCCGTGGAAGCCTCACATATCACTTCCCTATGCGTCTTGGCAAGGCTGGCAGGGCTAACGGATATGTACGCCTCGGAGGAGAGTATCTTGCTTCGAAGAATGCCGGAAATCTTTACGAAATCGCCCTCACGTTGGGCCTGTTCACGTTCTAGACATGAAAAAGATAATCAGCATAATAATAGCCGCAGCGTCGCTGCTCTTCGCATCCTGCCGTCCGCAGGAGGACACCAGGGTGTTCTCACCGATGGTCGAGTTCGAAGGTACCGAGTACGTTGCCGCGGCTGAGGGCCCGGGCATCGACCTTTCGCTCAGGCTCTCGCATCCTGCACAGCTCGATTTCACCGTCGGCATCAGTCTCTCCGGCGACCTTGTGGAAGGCAGGCAGTTCTTTGTCGAATCGCATGAGATACCTGTCTCCAAGGGGCAGGAAAGCATCAAGACCCACCTCTCATTCGCCCAGGACGAGATCTGGAACGAAGAATCTGACATCCGTGTGACCCTTCTTCCAGGCCTGCGTTACACTGTTGATCCAAACGGCAAGTGCATGACCACCGTCAAGGTCACCAAGGCTCAGACCCTTCCTGTGATTTCTGTCGTCTGTCTCGAGGATAGGACCGTGACCAATCCTTTCCTCGCGGAGACTCTCCGTTTTGCGCTAGAGACCAAGATCGCTCCTCGTGAGGACATCAGCGTGGATGTATGCTTCGGAGACCTCGTCGCCGGCAAGGACTTCCTTCTTGACGGTTCTGAGGACGCCAGCGTTGCCATGGCGGCGGGCCAGACCAGAGCCGAGTTCGAGATATCCCTCGTGCGCAAGGACGAGTCGGGTATGGACAGGAATCTGGAACTTGGCGTACAGACCAAGGCTGGGGTGTATGTCGCTGCTGAAGGCGCTCCGTGCATGATACGGCTCTATGATCCGGTCGTGGATTTCAGCCCTATCCAGAAGACTGCTGCGCTGAACAACGGCCTGGGACATCAGCTTCGCCAGGGAATAAAGTCGGCGGACGGCACATGGAACGGTAACACTGCTGCGGACTTCTATGTTCCGCAGAACGGGTCCAACTACCTCAGCTCGAACAGGAACCTGATGGATTCGCAGTGGCTCTGCAAGATCGTTTCTCCGGGCTCGAACGCGCTCCGACTCACCGAACTCTTCCCGGATTTCGCATATCCGAAGGAACTCTGCATCGCCGATTATGCGGCGAACAGTACCGCGAGGAACTTCTCAGCCTGCGATTCTCTCTTCCGTTTCGTTCTCGACTACGGCTCGACAAAGCAGGGATCGATCATGCTCGGTGAACGGCGCGAGCTCTACTGCTACATCGCGGAGCGAGCTGCATGGGAGGAGGGCGAGAACCCATACAAGGCATGGCAGCAGGATTCAAAGGCGACCAAGGGCGACATCGACGCAAGCACCTCTCCTTTGATCAAGGGAAAGGTCAGCGTCTTCATCGAGAAGA
>NZ_JBAEER010000066.1:0-4475 GCF_056207615.1 Candidatus Cryptobacteroides sp.
TGAAGACATTCTCGCCCACGACCGGCATGTTCTCCGGAACTCTGATGCCCGAGATGCTCTCCACGTACTTGCACACATGGGTGAGCTCGCTCTCGTCGAGACTGTTCTCGACCTTGAGCATGTCGTTCAGGATCACGGCCATGCTCGCCAGAGGAGTGTTTCCCGTCCTCTCTCCGAGTCCGTTCACGGTAAGGTGGAGTCCGCTGATGCCTGCCTTGACCGCAGCGTAGCTGTTCGCTACCGCGAGGTCATAGTCATTATGCCCATGGAAATCGAAGTGGATGTCGGGATAGCGCCCGGTCATCTGAGAGACCATCTTAGCTGTCTGGTCCGGGTTGAGTATGCCGAGGGTGTCAGGAAGCATGAACCTCCTGATCGAGCTATCCTTGAGTCCGTCCACGAGCTGGAACACATATTCGGGAGACTGGAGCATTCCGTTGGACCAATCCTCCAGATATATGTTGCATGAGAGCCCACGGGACTCAGCCTTGGAAACGACTTCGAGGATGTCGGCGATGTGCTGCTCCGGGGTCTTCCTTAGCTGCGTGGTTACATGACGCAGAGATCCCTTGGCAAGTATGTTGACCACCTTTCCTCCGGCATCGGCAATCCAGTCCACGGACACGCCGCCGTCGATGAAGCCGAGGGCCTCGACCCTATCAAGGCAACCCTTGGAAGCCGCCCATCTGCATATCGCGCGGAAGGCATCCGACTCGCCACGGGAAACCCTGGCGGAGGCAACCTCGATTCTGTCGACCTTGAGCTTCTCGAGGAGCATGCTCGCGATCGCCAGCTTCTCATTCACGTTGAATGAGACGCCCGCGGTCTGTTCGCCGTCCCTGAGGGTAGTGTCAAGAATTTCCAACATATCCTAATATCTGACTGACGCAGCCTCGTACTTCTCGATCTCAGCCTTCTGCTGGAGGAGATAGTCGATGTCGTCAAGCGCATTCACGAGACAATACTTCTTGTATCCGTTGATGTCGAACTTCTCAGAGCGGCCGGTGGTGAGGTTGGTGACGGTCTGTGCAGGAACGTCAACCTTCACCTGTGCCTGAGGGTCAGCGGCGATGGTCTGGAAGAGCTCCGCGAGGAACTCCTCAGAGACTACCACAGGAAGAACGAAGTTGTTGAGCTCGTTGTTCTTGTGGATGTCAGCGAAGAAACTTGAGATCACGACCCTGAATCCGTAACCGGCGATAGCCCATGCTGCATGCTCGCGGCTGGAGCCTGAACCGAAGTTCTTGCCTGCCACGAGAATCTGGTGCACGCCCTCAGAAGGGGCAGCGCAGAATGCAGGAGTATTGAACACGAACTCCTCCTTAGGAGTATTGTCAGCATTGTATCTCCAATCCCTGAAGAGGTTGTCACCGAAGAACTTCTCGTCCCTTGAAGTAGCCTTGAGGAAACGTGCAGGGATGATCTGGTCGGTGTCCACGTTCTCGAGAGGAAGAGGAACACAGGTAGACTGTATGATGTCGAACTTTGCTTTCATTGCCTTGATACTTTAAAGAAGAGTCCTAGGGTCAGTGATTACGCCTGTCACGGCTGCCGCAGCAGCTACGAGCGGACTTGCGAGAAGAGTCCTGGACTTAGGTCCCTGACGTCCCTCGAAGTTACGGTTGCTGGTAGATACCGAGTACTTGCCTGCAGGAATCTTGTCATCGTTCATCGCGAGGCATGCAGAGCAGCCTGGCTGACGGATCTCGAAACCGGCTTCCTCGAGAATCTTGTCGAGGCCCTCCTCACGGATCTGTCTGTCGACAGCCCATGAGCCCGGAACGAGCCATGCGATGATGTTGTCGGCCTTGTGACGGCCGTTAGCGATGCTGGCGAAGGCACGGAAGTCCTCGATTCGGCCGTTGGTACATGCTCCGAGGAACACGTAGTCAACCTTCTTGCCGAGGAGTTTCTCGCCTGGCTGGAATCCCATGTAGTCCATGGACTTCATGAAGGACTGGCTTGCGGTCTCCGACATACCCTCGAGAGAAGGGATAGCGGCGTCGATGGCCATGCCCATACCAGGGTTGGTTCCGTAGGTGATCATCGGGTTGATGTCAGCAGCGTTGAAGTTGAGCTCCTTGTCGAAGACAGCGTCGTCTCCGCTTCGGAGAGTGCTCCAATATGCTACTGCCTTGTCCCAAGCCTCGCCCTTAGGTGCGTACTCACGACCCTTGATGTATGCGAAGGTGATCTCGTCAGGAGCGATGAAACCGCCGCGTGCGCCCATCTCGATAGAGAGGTTGCAGAGGGTGAGACGACCTTCCATGGTCATCTCGCGTACCACTGAACCTGCGTATTCGATGAAATATCCGGTCGCGCCGCTGGTGGTGATCTGAGACATGAGATAGAGAGCCACGTCCTTAGGGGTCACTCCCCTTCCGAGGCTGCCTTCGATGTTGATCCTCATCGACTTAGGCTTAGCCTGGAGTATGCACTGCGATGCGAGTACCATCTCGACCTCACTTGTACCGATACCGAACGCTACTGCTCCCATCGCACCGTGGGTGCTGGTGTGGGAGTCACCGCAGACTATGGTCATGCCAGGAAGGGAAAGACCCTTCTCCGGTCCTACGACGTGGATGATACCGTTGTTCTTGTCGAACATGCCGTAGTGAGTGAGACCGAACTCTGCAGCGTTTGCAGCGAGGGTGTCGACCTGAGTCTTCGAGATTGGATCCTCGATAGGCTTGTCCTGGTCATGGGTAGGAGTGTTGTGGTCAGGCATGCAGAAGACCTTGTCAGGACGGAGGCACTTGATACCCCTGTTCCTGAGGCCTTCGAAAGCCTGAGGACTGGTCACCTCATGACAGTAGAGGCGGTCTATATAGAGCTGGGTAGGGCCGTCGTCGATGAGAGATACGACGTGGCTGTCCCAGATCTTGTCAAACAAAGTGTTCATCTTACTTCACGAATTTGTTGATACAATCGATATACGCCTCGACGGATGCCGTGATGACGTCGGTATTCGCACCGAAACCATAATATATATGGCCAGCGTGCTCCACCTGCATATGGACCTTACCGAGGTCGTCAGAACCCTTGGTGATGTTCTGGATTGTGAACTCCTTGAGGGTCATGTTTCGGTTGATGATCTTCTTGAGAGCATTGATAGACGCATCCACAGGACCGTTTCCGGAAGCTGCAGCCTCGAACTTCTCGCCTGCGATGTCAAGGCCGATGCTTGCGACAGGACGCACACCCAAACCGGAAGTCACCTGGAGGAAGTCGAGCTTGATGTGGCGGTTCTCCGCACGCTCTGCACCTGCAAGAACGAGAAGGTCGTCGTCGTTGACCTGTTTCTTCTTGTCGGCCATCTTGAGGAACTCCTGATATACGTCGTCGAGCTTGTCTTCAGCGATCTTGATGCCGAGAACCTCGAGCCTGTAACGGAGAGCCGCACGTCCGCTCCTTGCGGTGAGGACGATGCTGTTCTCGTCGAGGCCGATGTCATGCGGATCGATGATCTCGTAGGTGCTCATGTTCTTGAGCACGCCGTCCTGATGGATGCCGGAAGAATGCGCGAACGCGTTCTTGCCGACAATCGCCTTGTTAGGCTGGACTGGCATGTTCATCAGACTTGAGACGGTACGGCTGAGAGGATATATCTTCTTAGAGTTGATGTTCGTCTGGAGATCGATGTCGTTATGGCACTTGAGGATCATGGCAACCTCCTCGAGGGAGGTGTTACCTGCGCGCTCGCCCACACCGTTGATGGTAACCTCGCACTGGCGTGCTCCGTTGAGGAGACCGGCCATGGTGTTGGCTGTAGCCATTCCGAGGTCGTTGTGACAGTGGGTCGAGAGTATCGCGTTGTCGATGCCGTCAACGTGCTCTACGAGATACTTGATCTTGGCTCCATACTCCGATGGAAGGCAGTATCCGGTGGTGTCAGGGATGTTGATCACCTTGGCACCGGCCTTGATCACGGCCTCCACCACCCTTGCGAGGTACTCGTTGTCGGTACGTCCTGCGTCCTCTGCGTAAAACTCCACCTCGTCGACGTAGTTCCTAGCATACTTCACAGCCTTGACCGCACGCTCGATGATCTCCTCGCGGGTCGAGTTGAACTTATACTTTATGTGGGAATCCGAAGTACCGATACCGGTATGGATTCTCTTATGCTTTGCGTATTTGAGCGCCTCCGCAGCGACGTCGATGTCCTTCTGGACAGCACGTGAGAGTGCGCAGATGGTTGGCCAGGTCACAGCCTTGGAGATCTCCACGACAGAGTTGAAGTCTCCCGGGCTGGAGATCGGGAAGCCGGCTTCGATCACATCGACGCCGAGCTCCTCGAGGCTCTTGGCCACCTGGATCTTCTCAATGGTATTGAGCTGACATCCTGGTACCTGCTCTCCGTCCCTGAGGGTCGTATCAAATATGTATACCCTGTTATCCATTCAATCTTACTTGTTGTCGTTCTCTGGACGGAGCTGGCGTACGGTAACGGCAGTCTGCCACATCTCTGACTCACG
>NZ_JBAEER010000067.1:0-9992 GCF_056207615.1 Candidatus Cryptobacteroides sp.
AGACCTGGCGAATTCGACCTGGGTGCGTTTTGTTATGCCCTCCCTGTCAGAATCATGCGTCATGCCCCAGGTCACTCCCACCTTCGGGCTCAGCTTTGCGAAGAGCTGGAGGTGCTTGTTGAAGGTGAAGTCAAATCCGAAGTTGAGCGCAAGTGAAACGAATGGATTCAGATCATTGACAGGATGGATCAGCGTGGTATATCCATATCCGCCGTGCACGCCGGGGCCGGCCCAGAGGTTGAAGGTTCCCTTGGACTTGGGATAGCTCGCAACGATGAATTCATAGTCGGCACCTGCATCGAAGCCCAGTCCTGTGCCGTTCAGCAGACCGATATCTGCACCTACGCGAAGCTCGATGAACTGCTTCTCGCCAAGCGAGTGCTGGTAATAGACACCTTCACTGACAGCTGAGAAATAGGCACCGACAGCCCTTGGCTGGGAGAAAGCCGCAACACTTGCAAGCAATGCGACAAGGGGAAGAATCAATGTTCGTTTCATAATACTGTAAACAATTTTTCGATATTCGAACAAAATTACCTTTTTTATGCCGTTCGCCTGTCACCCTTTTGGGTGTTTTGTACTTCAAGGGAATCAAATTCACCAAAAAGTATTACATCAAAGGACAATAAAATCCACCCGCAGAAAAAAGGAAATACTACCTTTGTCTATATAAAACGAACCCACATATGAACGACGTCAACCGATTATCATTCAAGCACAATGAGTCATATAAGACGCCTATGGTACTGGACCGTGACTCTATTATTTCTGCCGTCGCAAAAACAGCGGAGCTCTGTAGTCAAAGTGCTTTTATAATAGATTTTGTAAAGCATGAGATTATATACCATACGGATCGACTATTGTACATCGACGAGGCATCGCTGAGCGACCACAAACGTCCCTGTTATAATCCTTATTGGGGACTTGTATCTGATGAAACGTTGACAACTCTATTTCTCATAAGAGATAATAGTATTGTATACAGTAAAGATATCTCGATGGAAGAATGCTATAACCATGTCTGCACTATCGATTTTCCCATCTGTATCAGGAACCGCGAAATTTTCATAACCCAAAAATTTATTCCTCTTGAATTGAGTCGCAACAGAACGGTCCAGCTCGGTCTTTTCACGATCTGTCACTCGAATAAGACACAGATCGAAAGCACGATCATCATTCCTAACGGAAGACGATTCTCCTTCGACTTTTCCAAGAACAGATATGTCGAGTATAACTTGGATACAGTCTTAAGTCAGACCGAAAAAGCCATTCTGAACAGAGCGAGAATGGGTATGACCACGGAGCAGATCGCTGAGAGCCTATTCATCTCCGTCAACACGGTCAAGACGCACCGCACGAGGATTTTCAGCAAACTCGGGGTAAAGAACATTTCTGAAGCCATCGCAGTCATAGGAAACTACCTTCTGTAAAAAATAGCCACCGCCTGGGGAGGACGGTGGCTGATTTGTTAAGTCAAGTTTAGGTTTATAGCTTATCGGCGAGAAGCTCCTCGATCATGATGAGCATGCCGGTAATATGCTGGAGAAGGGCATCGCCGATGATCTTTTCGTTCAGCGGCACGATGCGAGTGTTCATGTGCTCATTGTTGAGACCTGCGTAAGCCTGCTCGAAGTTAGAGAACGGAACGACTCCGTCAGGATTGCAGTGGAAGAGGGTGAGGTCGTACTCAGGAGCCCATCCGTGGCAGAGGTTCTGACGATCCATGAGCTCGAGAAGACGCGCGAGGTTCTCAGGATAAGCCTCAAGATAGTCGAAGTTGAGGATCTTGCCGAGGTCGGCGCCGTTGAGCTTGAGCATCACGTCGATGATACCCTCCTTGTTCGCACGGATGTGCTGAGGGACGCCGGTAGAGAGCGCCCATGGAGTGAAGAAATCCTCATAGTTCATGTCTGCGACCTCTGAAGGGTAGCTGTTGAACATGCTGTTGATCACGAGCGGAATCACTGCGCCGAGACCCATCTTCTTGCCTGCCTCATAGTCCTTGATATAGCTCTCGAAGGTCTGACGGAGATCGTATGGACCCTCACCGCAGTATACGTGCTCGAGGTGGAGCCTGTTCTGGGTAGCGGCGTCGAGCCCCTGTACGCGACGCAAAGATGCGAGAGATACAGAACCACCCTGTGAGTAGCCGAAGATCGTGGTCTTGTAGTTGGCGTCGAGAGGGAGCTTCTTCGCCTTCGCGAAATCGAGAAGGGTCAGGAGTGCGTCAACGCTGGTACGGCCGTGAACCTCATGGTTGAGGTAGAGGTCAGGATGCTTCGCAGAAGAGCCGAGGCCGATATAGTCCGGAAGGATGCAGAGAGCACCGGTCGCTGCCATGATCGCCTCAACGGAGGTGTACTTGGTAGGAACGAGCATGAAACCGATATGGGTTCCATGGTTGATGAGCATCACTTCCTTGATCTTCTTGAAGAGAGGATAGACGATGAGTGCGGAAGCGGTTACAGGCTGATTGTCCTGATCGAGAGTCTGGTACTCCACGCGAGCTGTCTTGTAGAGTGCTGGGACGATTGCCTTGGTCTGAGGGTCCTCGCTGATGAGCTTCGCGTCGGATGCGTTGAATGCATTGAGGAGCTGCTCGTAGATCTCCGGATCAACCTGGTCCTGAAGACCTGCCGTAACGTCAGAGAAGAGCTCTGCGCCCGAAACTTCACCTTCCTCGAGCACATTGAAAGACTGCTCGAAAACCTCTTCTCCGTTTCCTGCAGGAAGGAGAGTCTCCTTCTGGTTGCATGAAACGAGGATTGCTGACATAGCCACTAAGGCCACAGTAAGAATCTTTTTCATGTTAGATCGGTAACTTTTGTTATTGCGTCGCAAAAGTATGGCATAAATTACTCAAAACTGCGACCAGAGTTCTATTTTTCTCGCCCATTTTCCGCTTTTTCGCCATTTGGAATCGCATTTTGTTCCACATGACGGAGTAAACTGGAAAAAGAATTCAGGTCGCTCCAGGCAGTAAGCGGCACTTACTACAGGTGGAACGACCTGAAAGAGTATTTCGAAGCAAGGATTGCCGGCAGATAGACCGCCGGGGCCTGCTACTTGAAGATCTTCGGAAGGAATTCGTGAAGGCTGCGGCGCCAGGTCTGCCACTCGTGGGCAGTGTTAGGCGAAACGTAAGTCTCAGCCTTGATTCCAAGAGAGTTGAGAAGGTCCACGTTGGTCTGTATCCTCTCCGGATACTCAAGCTCGCCGCAAGTCTCGAATACGAGCTTCACGGTCTTCTTGTCAATCTTCTCAGGGTGCTCTGCGACACCGCCGCTGAAGATGCCGTAGTATGCGAACATCTCGCTGTGGCCAAGGCCGACATTGTTGGTGAGCATACCGCCGAGCGAGAGACCTGCCATGGCCCTGTGCTGAGGGTCTGCGATGGTCCTGTAGCTTGCGTCGATGTCAGGAATAGCCTCCTTGATGAACATATCAGAGAAGTTCTCCGACCATGTGTCAGAAAGTGCGAGCCTTCCGCGGTTGTCACCAGGACGGTATACGAAGTCGTTGTTCATGACGATGATCATAGGCTCCACGCTACCGTCAGCGATCATGTTGTCGGCGATGATGGCTGCGAAACCAGAGTGTGTCCACTCCTGCTCCATCTCGCCTGCTCCGTGCTGGAGGTAGAGCACAGGATAGCGCTTGTCCGGGTTGGTCTCATACTCTGCAGGAGTATAGACATAGGCCCTGCGCCACTCCTTCGAAACATGTGAATAGAACCAGTGCTCGCGAACCTCGCCGTGAGGCACGTCCCTCATCTGATAGTATGAATCCGACGGAGAAGCCACCTCGAGATAGCCTGCCCAACCGTTGCTGTACACGACGTCCGCACCCGGATCGGTATACCTCACGCCGTCGATGACGAGATAGTAGAGGTTGAATCCCACCTTCGGAGACTTGGTGATCACGTTCCAGTAGCCGTCAGCATCAAGCTGAGCCGGAAAATCTACGCTACAGAAGTTCACCTTGACGTCCTTCGCGGTTGAAGGAGCCTTGAAGCGGAACCAGTATTCGCCGTCAGCGTTGATCTTAGGATACTCTGACTGACGCTGGGTAGAGGTGGTGCGTGTCCATCCTTCCTGAGAAGGCGGAGTGAAGAGATCCTGTGCGCTGGCAGACATTGCTACGGCAAATGCCATTGCAAGAATTGAGATAGCCTTTTTCATAGTATTAGTATTATACGTTTGCGATGTTCATGATATCACCAAACACACCTGCCGCGGTAACGCTCGCTCCGGCGCCGTAGCCCTGGATGAGCATAGGATACTGCCTGTAGCGCTCGGTGGTGAGGAGGATGATGTTGTTGCTGCCCTCGAGCTTGTAGAAGGAGTGGCCCTGAGGGATCTCTCTGAGCTGTACTGAACCCTTTCCGTCCTCGAGCTTGGCAACGAACCTCCAGCACTTGTTCTCCGCCTCGAGCCTCTGCCTGCGGGACTCGAAGTCCGCATCAAGCTCTGGAAGCCTCTCCCAGAAGTTCTCTAGGCTGCCCGCGAAGAGCTCGTCTGGAACGAAGAGATGCTTCTCGACGTCCTCCTGCTCCATCATGTAGCCTGACTCGCGGGAAAGGATGACGAGCTTTCTGATCACGTCCTTGCCGCAGAGGTCGATACGTGGATCAGGCTCCGAGTAACCCTCTTCCTTCGCCATCTGGACGGTCTTGCTGAAAGGAATGTCCGCGCTGATGGTGTTGAAGATGAAGTTGAGGGTACCTGAGAGCACAGCTTCGATCTTGAGTATTCGGTCACCGCTGTCCCGGAGAGAGTTGATGGTATTGATGATAGGGAGACCCGCGCCGACGTTGGTCTCGAAGAGGAACTTTACACCCCTCTTATGGGCGGTCTCCTTGAGCTTTGCATAGTTCGCGTACTGAGACGAAGCCGCGATCTTGTTTGCAGCGACGACGTGCACGTTGTGGTCAAGGAAGTCGAAATATGCGTCTGATACCTCTGCGCTGGCTGTACAGTCCACGAACACCGAGTTGTAGATGTTCATCGCGAGTATCTCTTCCTTGTACTTCTGGAAATTGTATGGCTCGCTTGCCATGAGCCTTTCCTTGTAGCCATCGAGCTCAAGTCCGTCCCTGTCGAAGATGGCATGGCGGCTGTTGGCGATGCCGACCACGTTGAGCTGGAGGTTCCTGGTCTCCATGAGGTTCTGCCTCTGGCTCGCGATCTGCTCGATGAGGTTGCCTCCCACGGTACCGATACCGCAGAGGAAGATGTTGATCACCTGGTACTCCGAGAGGAAGAAGCTGTCGTGGATGACGTTGAGCGCCTTGCGGAGCCACTGGCCGTCTACGACGAAGGAAATGTTGGTCTCGGCAGCACCCTGGGCACATGCGATCACGCTGATACCGCTGCGTCCGAGAGCACCGTAGAGCTTTCCTGAGATACCTGGAGTCTGCCTCATGTTCTCACCGACCACCGCAACGGTGGCCAGCCCGCTCTGAAGGCTCATAGGATACATCGCACCGGTCTGGATCTCCTTTGCGAACTCCTCGTTGAGCACCTGGCATGCGAGAGCTCCGTCCTCGTCCTTGACACCGATGGAGGTGTTGTTCTCCGAAGAGGCCTGGCTGACGAGGAAGACGCTGATTCCGTTCTCCGCGAGGGCAGAGAAGATTCGCTTGTTCACACCGATCACACCGACCATCGAAAGACCGGCGACGGTGATGATGCTGGTATTGCTGATAGAGGAGATACCCTTGATAGGGCGGCCCTTCACCGCTGCGGACTCGTTGCTGATCACGGTTCCCTTGACCTCAGGACGGAAGGTGTTCTTGATGAGGATAGGGATGTTCTTGGCACAGGCAGGATAGATTGTAGGAGGGTATACGACCTTCGCGCCGAAGTTGCAGAGCTCCATCGCCTCGAGATAGGTAAGCGAGTCGATGGTGTAGGCTGTCTTGATGATCCTCGGGTCAGCGGTCATGAATCCGTCCACGTCCGTCCATATCTCGAGGCTGTCGGCATCCAGGGCCGCCGCGATGATGCTGGCGGTGTAGTCCGAGCCGCCTCGGCCGAGGTTGGTCACCTCACCGCTGTTGATGTCGCGGGAGATGAAGCCAGGGACAAGGCTGATCTGCTCGCTCTTTCCCAGACCTGCGAACTCAGCCTTGATGAGCTCATTCGTGGTTTCGGTGGCGAGGAGGTTCCTGCCCTGCTTGCGCACGGTCTTGATGAATTCGCGGCTGTCGTGGAGCACGGCGCCGTCGATCATTACCGAACATATATCGCTCGAAATCCTCTCGCCGTAGCTGACGATGGTGTTCGAAGTCTTCTCAGAGAGGTCACGGATAAGGAAAACTCCGTGATAGATGCTGTTGAGCTCGGAAAAGAGCGCATCGATGCGCGAGATGAGAGCATCGCGCTCCGAGCCTTCGCTGATGAGGTTCTCGACTACTGAGTGGTGGCGGGATACGATCTCGTCCATCGACTGAAGATAGGCTTCGTCGCCGGCCATGGCCAGGGACGCCGTCTTGAGGAGCTTGTCCGTAATTCCACCGAGGGCAGACACGGCAACCACGACTGGCTCGTTGCAGCCTTCCACTATCTTCTTCACATTCCTGAGGCTCTCCACCGAGCCTACGGATGTTCCACCGAACTTGAGAACTTTCATATACTTTTCGAATTATTCAAAGATGCGAATATAGACATATTTTTTTACTTAATCCGGAGCTTGCGGCCCAGATGGAGGGTCGTCTTCTCGGATATGCCGTTGAGGCGGCAGATGGTCTTCACCGAGACACCGTATTTCTTCGAAATACCGTAGAGAGTGTCGCCCTTGACGATGGTATGATATACGGCCGGAGTCTCTGCCTTTACGCTCTCGGAGTTTCCTGGCTGATCCTGCGCTGCCTGGTCTGCTGCTGCCGCCTGGTTCCTTGCGGGCTGGCTGCCGGAGGCTGCAGTGCCTGGCTGAGCGTCTGCCTTGGCGTCGCCGCCCTTGTCAGACTTCCCGGAAAGGGTCGGAATCTTCACCATCTTGCGAGGGACGGCCTTCCACGAGCCGTCAGGATAGAGCACGATACGGTCCGATACTTCGCCGTCCGGCGTGGTCACCCTGCCGTCGGAGTCCACCAGAGCCCATTTCCCGCTCTCGAAGACCACCATCCTGAGGTCTCCTTCTCCGAGGTCTATCCTGTCCGGAGCTATGCTCACCTGGGCCTGGTCCTCGAAAGGATATCTTCCGCCGCTGTAGTCTGCGACGAAGTCAGGGAGTATCCTTCGCACTCCCATCACGCGGGTCTCGTAATAAGGCTCGCTCATCATCGAGATCCTCACGCCGGCCTTGTCCGCATGGATGAAGCGTCCGGTGCCGCTCTTGGTGTCGAAATCGATGAAGATGCCCACATGTCCGACCTGGCCCGTCTTCCTTCCGGAGAAGATGATGAGGTCGCCCTTCTGGAGTTCGCTGAGGTCGCCGCTGACTTCCCTTCCGTCGAGGGCCTGGTCGCGCGAAGAGCGTCCGAGGGTGTAGCCGAAGCGGTTGTACACATAGCCGGCGAAGCCGCTGCAGTCGAAGGATTTCGGTCCGCGCGCTCCGTATTTGTACGGCTTGCCAAGGTGGGTCTGGGCTTCCTCGATTATGAGGTCCGCCGCTTCGGCTGCGTCCACCTCAGTCCACTGGGTCTGGGCGAAGGCCGTCACAGCGACGGCAATCCCTATCAAAAGGCTAAGAATCTTCTTCATCCTGTCTTCTACACGTTAACGATTATCATCCACATCATCACTCCCGAGGCGACAAGCTTGAGGCCTGTGCCGGTGAGCACGCCCACGAAGGCTCCGACAGCGGCCTTGGCCGCTTCGAAAAGGTCCTTTCCGCCCCAGTAGAGCTCAGAGACGAGGGCGCCGAGGAAGGCTCCCAGGATCATTCCTATCGGGGTAAGGAAGCAGCCCACGATCATTCCCGCGAGGGCTCCCCTGGAGGCGTAGCGGCTGCCGCCGGTGGCCTTGGTCATGGCCGCCGGGAAGAGGTAGTCGACCACGGTGACGATCGCGGTGACCACGAGCATGGTCAGCAGGAGGCTGGCCGCGAGAGTGTGGCCGCAGCGGATGGCCCCGCCCCAGAAGTAAAGAAGGAGCATCCCCAGCCAGCTGATGGGCGGGCCGGGGAGTCCTGGTATGATGCTGCCGACTATGCCGACGATTCCGGCACAGATGGCAAGGATGCACATTGCTATTTCCATTATTATTCTGCAGCCATCGCTGCTTCCACGTCGTCCGGCGCGATAGGGAGACGCTTGCTGCCGAGCCTGCGCGCTCCGTCCTCGGTCACGAGAACGTCGTCCTCGAGACGGATTCCGCCGAAATTGTAGTATTCCTTGAGCTTGTCGTAGTTGACCATGCCCTTGTCTGTGCCGTCCTTCTTCCAGCTCTCGATGAGGTCAGGGATGAAGTAGATGCCAGGCTCGTCGGTGAGGACGTTGCCCGGAACGAGAGTACGTGCCATGCGGAGGCTGCCAAGACCGAGCTGAGGAGAGCGGCTCTGGTCGTCGTCGTATCCTACGAGGTTCTCTCCGAGATCCTCCATGTCATGTACGTCCATACCCATGTTGTGGCCGAGGCCATGAGGCATGAAGAGACCTGCGATGCCCTCTGCGAGCATTGAGTCGAGGTCGCCCTTCACCAGGCCGAGCTGGCTGAGGGAGTCGAGCATGTGACGAGCCACTGCAAGATGTACGTCACGATAGCGCACACCCGGACGGGCAAAGCCGAATGCGAGTTCGTTGCACTCATATACGATCTGGTAGATGTCGCGCTGCCGTGAGGTGTACTTGCCGGCAGTCGGATATGTGCGGGTGAAGTCGGATGCATAGTGGACATTGCTCTCAGCACCGGCGTCGATCACGAGAAGTTTGCCGGGCTCGATCACGGCCTCGTGCGAGTGGCAGTGGAAGATCTCTCCGTGCTGGGTGAGGATGGTCGCGAAGCTCGGACCCCAGCCCTTGCACATGGTCACGCCCTCCATCTTGCCTACTATCTCCTGCTCGACGGTGCCGACCTTCACGCCCTGACGTGCCACGGTATGCATCTCGTAGCCCAGGTCGCAGGCCTTGTCGATCTCCGCGATCTCGAGAGCGTCCTTGACGAGCCTCATGCTGATGACTGAGCGCACGAGCGCGTCAGAAGCCTTTGCGCAGCCCTTCTTTCCGGCTGTCACCACCTCTTCCGGTGCAAGACCAAGGAGCGAGGCGAGGGTCATCTGGGTGTAGTGGCGCGCTGCAGGTAGGAAGTGGATCGCGCGACCCTTTGCGCGGGCTGCTGCGATAGCCTTCGCGAACTCGGCATACGGACGGCTGTTCGCCACGCCCACCGATGCCGCCTTCACGGCAACGCTGTCCTGAGGGCCCATCCAGATGATGTCGTCGATGTCGACGTCGTTTCCATATATGCACTCCTCTCCCGTCTCGAGGTCGAGAGTCGCAGCGAAGAGCGGCTCGTCAATGCCCCAATAGTAGAGGAAGTTGCTGTCCTGACGGAACTTGTAGCAGTTGTCCCAATAGTTCATAGGAGACTCGACGTTTCCGAGGAAGATCGCGAGTCCCTTCGCGCCCCTCTCTGCCATCCTGGCAAGGAGAGTGAGCCTTCTTGATGTGTATACTTCTGATGCAAACATGTCTTTATCTGTATTTGTCGAGACCAGGACGCGAGAGTCCGGTCACGAGGTCGTTATAGTTCTTGCCGTCACGTGGGCAGATGACGAGGACGTCTTCCGTATCGATTACCATGAAATTCTCGAGGCCTCGGACAGCCACGAGCTTGTCCTTACGGTCCGTAATCACGAGGTTCTCGCTGGATTCCTGGATAATGGAGTCCGTCGCAACCACCGCATTTCCGCTGTCGTCAACCTTCTCCACATAGTCGTAGAGCGAGTCCCAGACGCCGATGTCGGCCCATCCGAAGTTCGCCGGATAGACCCATGCGCTGGAGGTCTTCTCCATGACTCCGAAGTCTATTGCCTGCTTCTCACAGCCG
>NZ_JBAEER010000068.1:0-9698 GCF_056207615.1 Candidatus Cryptobacteroides sp.
TCGGCACCGTGCATCATGAGGTGAACTATACCGTCCAGGAGGGACTCGATGCCATCCGCGACGTGATCTATTTCATCGAGACCTACGACGTGACGACAGTCCGCGCCAGCACCCCTATGTACCTGCTTGCACGCGTGATCAGGTCCATGGGTATCAAGATGGTGCTTTCCGGAGAGGGCGCAGACGAGGTTTTCGGAGGCTATCTCTACTTCCACAAGGCTCCATCTGCAGAGGAGTTCCACAAGGAGACCGTCCGCAAGCTCGGAAAGCTCTACCTCTATGATTGCCTGCGCGCGAACAAGAGTCTCTGTGCATGGGGTGTCGAGGGCCGTGTGCCTTTCCTCGATAAGGAATTCCTTGACGTTGCCATGTCCATCAGACCTGACGCAAAGATGTGTCCAGGATCTACTATCGAGAAGAAGATTGTCCGCGAGGCATTCGAGGACATGCTTCCTGAGAGCGTTGCTTGGCGCCAGAAGGAGCAGTTTTCCGACGGCGTGGGCTATTCGTGGATCGATACCCTCAAGAAGGTTACCTCAGAGGCTGTCAGCGACGAGCAGATGGCGCATGCGGCAGAACGCTTCCCGATCAACACCCCGATGAACAAGGAAGAGTACTACTACAGGTCAATCTTCGAGGAGCATTTCCCAAGCGCAAGCGCAGCACGCAGCGTGCCTCATGAGGCAAGCGTGGCATGCTCGACTGCGATTGCTCTCGAATGGGACGCCGCATGGAAAGGCCAGAACGAGCCTAGCGGACGTGCTATCAAGGGCGTGCACGAGCAGTCTTACAAATAGAAAAACGAAGAACTTAACAAGTATAAAACGAACATGCAGACACTCATCGAAAGCCGTGATTCGGTCAACAATTGGATGGAACGCTACGGCGTCCGGTTCGGAGTCTACAAGAATGGGATCTTCAACGAGCAGATCTTCCCATTTGACTCCATCCCCAGAACCATTTCCCACAAGGACTGGCAGATGCTTGAAGCCGGTCTCATCCAGAGGGTTAAGGCCCTTAATGCGTTCCTCTGGGACATCTATCATGAGAAGAACATCATCAAGGACGGCGTGGTCCCTGAGGAGTTCGTCTATGCTTCCAAAGGCTATATGCCGGAGTGCGAGTCAGTCGATCCTACCTGCAAGGTCTATTCCCACATCAGCGGAATAGACCTTGTCGAGGGTAAGGACGGCAACTGGTTCATACTCGAGGATAATCTCCGTATCCCTTCAGGAGCTTCCTATCCTCTTATTGCCAGGGAGATTACCCGCAAGGTTTCTCCGACTACCTTCATCGACAACAGCGTCGCCGACAACCGTGACTATGCTGATATCCTGAAGGACATGATGGACAACATGAACGGTGGACGAGGCATCAACGTCATCCTTACCCCTGGAAGATACAACTCTGCTTTCTTCGAGCACAGCTACCTTGCCGAGAAGACTGGCGCTGTTCTGGCTTTCCCAGGTGACATGATGGTCGAGGACGACATCGTATACTATACCGGTATCTACAAGGAGAAGGTACGTGTCGGCGCTATCTATCGTAGGGTGAGCGACGAGTACATGGACCCAATGGCTTTCGAGGCAAGTTCTCTTCTCGGCGTTCCTAATCTTTTCCAGGCTTATAAGAAGGGCACTGTTGCTGTCCTCAACGGCTTCGGAAACGGAGTCGCAGACGACAAGGGTATCTACTACTTCGTTCCAAAGATGGTCAAGTACTATCTCGATGAGGAGCCAATACTTCACAATGCTCCGACCTATCTTCCTTATTATAAGGAGGACTATGACTACATCCTTGCCAACATCTCGAAGCTCGTCATCAAGGACGTCAGCGAGGCCGGCGGATATGGAGTCGTTTTCGGCAGGGACCTTACTCCTGAAAAGCTTGAGGAACTCAAGACCCTCATCATCGAGCAGCCACGTCGTTGGATTGCCCAGGAAGTCATCGACTTCAAGGGTCTCGAGATTCTCGAGGGCGATACCAAGGTATGGCGCAAGGCTGACCTCAGGGCATTCGTGGTGACCGGAGGCAAGAGCGAGGACGGCACTCCGGCTGTCAAGGTATGGAAGAGCGGACTCACTAGATTCTCGAGGAATCCGAACTCCTTCGTGGTGAACTCCAGCCAGGGCGGTGGATTCAAGGATACATGGGTGATGAACAAATAGACGATAACTATGGAAAAACTCATACTTTCTCCCGCAAAGGGAAACAGCCTTTATTGGCTCGGACGTTATACGGAGAGGATTTACCTCTGTCTCCACCTGCTCCGCAAGTGCTATGACATGATGATAGACGGAGACTCTGACGAATACTCCCGTTATATCGAGAAGATCGGCAATTTCGTTGTCTATGGCGATGAAGGTGCGATCAGAAGGGGTCTCATCAACGATGCTACCAACCCCGCAGCTCTGATCTCCTGCATCGAGTGCGCTAATGACAACGCTCTCGTGGTAAGAGAGGAGATCACATCCCATACGCTCGGATATGTCCAGCTCTGTCTCGAGGCTCTCAGAAAATCAAGCAAGAACGATTGTGAACCCAATGTGGATTTCCTTCAGACCCTTACCGACTGGACGCTCGCGTTCTGGGGCTCGGTCGAGGAGAGAGTCTACGATGAGCGCGTCAAGACTCTGCTGAAGATAGGAAAGCTTGTCGAGCATATTGACATGAACATAAGATTCGGATACAAGTTCTACAGGATAGAGGAAGCTCTCATGACGCTCTCATTCTATCGTAAGCTGCAGCCGAACGCCTTCAATCCAGATGCCTTCGACGATCTGAAGGCCCTCCTCGTGGAAGGAATGTACGAGCCCGAGAATGTGAATTACACCAATAAGGTGCTGACTATTCTCGGTAATCTCGTAACTTTGTAATTGATGAAGACTTTCCTTTACTCATACGAGTCCAAGGCAAGTTTCTCCAGACCGGTCACGGCGCACAGCTTCCTTCTCAGGGCTGTCCCCTTCGACGATGAGGTACAGAATCTCGTCGAATCATCGGTGGAGATAACTTCAGGACCATGCTTGCTTTCGACCTCCACGGACGTGTGGGGGTCGGAACTGGTGTATGGGCATATCGCGGAAGCGCATGCGGAGTTCTCCTATGTGAGCAAGGGAAAGATAGTCGTCAGCGGTGGCCGTCGAAAGGAAGAGAAGCCTTCTCCGGTGTTCTTTCTGCCATCGGCGCTTGCATCGTATGACTCTTCGATGGAGCCCCTGCTCAGGAGCGGGTCTGCAGAATCGGCAGCGATGGAGATGGCCATGGCGGTGAAGGAGAGGATTTCTTATGTTCCTGGTTCGACAGGCAATGCAACTACCGCCTTGCAGGCCTATTCCCAGTCATGCGGAGTGTGCCAGGACTTCTCCCACATACTGATATCACTCTGCCGCCACAACGGAATCCCAGCCCGCTATGTCTGCGGCTTCTACGAAGGAGAAGGGGAGACGCATGCATGGGTGGAGATATGGACTTCCGGGGAGTGGATCGGGATCGATCCTACGGCCGGGAGATTCTGCGACGACAGGTACATTGCGCTCGGAAGGGGAAGGGATGCGGCCGACTGCCCGGTCAACCGAGGTCTCTTCACCGGGATAGTGACCCAGTCGACCCAGACCGTGGTCAAGGTAAAACAGATAAATGAAGATGGTAAAGACGATATTTGAAACGTCCATGCCTGTTGATGAGAAGTTCTCTATCAGGAAGCACATCATCCGACATGGCGAAGGAAAGAAGCGTATATGCATAGTCACCGGAACCCATGGTGACGAGCTGGAGGGCCAGTTCATCTGCTTCCAGCTGCAGCACGATATAATGAAGGAGCTCGAGTTCCTCGACGGTACGGTTGAGGTATATCCTGCCCTGAACCCTATGGGCATTGACTCCATCACGCGAGGAATACCGAACTTCGACCTGGACATGAACCGAATTTTTCCCGGCGATCCTGACGGTACCATGGCCGAGCAGGCTGCGGCAGCGGTCGTAGAGGACCTCAAGGGTGCGGACATGGTCATAGACATCCATTCCAGCAACATCTTCCTACGCGAAGTTCCGCAGGTGAGAATCAGCGAGCAGACGGCGGAGAAGCTCGTCCCTATGGCCCGTCACCTCAATCTCGCCTTCATCTGGGTGCATGCAGCGGCGACGGTGCTCGAATCTACTCTCGCACATTCTCTCAATTCCGTCGGCACTCCGACTCTCGTCGTGGAGCTCGGCGTCGGTATGAGAATCAACCATTATTACGGCAGGAAGATTACGCTCGGCATCAAGAATCTCATGCGTAGCATGGGCATGTGGAAGGGCGACATTGACATGAACGAGATATCGGATCCTATCCTCTCTACAGGAGACCAGGTCAACTTCGTGAATGCTCCGGCGTCCGGAATCTTCTCGACTGAGACCCATAACAACAAGATCGTCGAGGAAGGGGACAGCCTCGGGCAGATCATCAGCCCTCTGACCGGTGAGGTCATCGAGGATATCAAGTCGCCGTGCAGGGGCTATCTGTTCACCATCAGGGCATACCCTGTCTGCTATGAAGGCTCGTTGCTAGCACGTATTCACCGCTTGTAGGAAAAGGAAATGAAGAAGGAGATACTTTTCAGCATGGAGTCGCCATACCGCGACACATTCAGGATATGGGGCTATCGTTTCGGCTCAGGAAAGAAGAGCCTTGCCGTGATCGGAGCTCTCAGGGGAGATGAGGTACACCAGCAGCTCGTATGCGCAGAGCTGATCTCGAAACTCAGAGAGATGGAAGAGCAGGGACATCTGATCCCCGGCCATGAGATACTCGTCGTACCGTCGGCGAATCCATTCTCTACAAATATTGAGAAGCGTTTCTGGGCCATGGATAACACGGACATCAACAGGATGTTCCCGGGTTACGATCTCGGAGAAACCACCCAGAGAATCGCTTCCGGACTGTTCGAGGCCATCAAGGACTATTCATACGGCGTCCAGATGGCAAGCTCATATATGCCGGGAGACTTCATCCCTCATGTGAGGCTGATGAGGACGGGACTTGAAGACTTGGAGACCGCAAAGCTATTCGGAATGCCTTACGTGGCAATCCGTGATCCTAAGCCTTTCGACACGACTACGCTGAACTACAACTGGCAGATATGGAATGCTAAGGCCTATTCAATATACGGTGGGCAGAACGATGACGTTAGCCTGGCCAGCACGAAGTCCGTTGTCAGCACGCTTCTGAAGTTCATACACAAGATAGGACTTGCCGACATTGCGTCGGATGCGTCGAAGCCTTCATTCGATTCAGTTGTGTTCAATGAGAACACACTGATCACTCTCAAGGCTCCTGCGGCCGGTGTTTTCAGAAAGAAGGTCGGTGCCGGCACTGAGGTGCATGCGGGGCAGGTGATAGCCAGGATCGTGGATCCATACGAGGGCACTGTGCTTGACAGTCTCGCGTCCCCTTGCGACGGAGTCGTATTCTATGTATTGAATAAGCCACTGGCACTCCTCAACGTGCCTTTGTTCAGGATAAGACCTTTCTAACCATATTCGTTGGTTGGCATGTGGTGAATGTGCTAATTTTTCTTACCTTTGGAAATTAGAAACAATAACACAAACTAGATATGGTAGATTTTAATTTCTATGCACCTACAGAGGTGGTATTCGGCAAGAAGTCTGAGGACAAGGTTGCCGAGATGGTAAAGAAATATGGCGGTACCAAGGTACTCCTTCATTATGGTGGACAGAGCGCAATCCGTTCAGGTCTTCTCGATAAGGTCAAGAAGAACCTCGACGACGCAGGCATCCCTTACGTAGCACTCGGTGGCGTGGTTCCAAATCCACATCTTGCTCTCGTACACGAAGGTATCGAGCTCTGCAAGAAGGAAGGCGTTGACTTCTGTCTCGCAGTAGGTGGCGGTTCAGTTATCGACTCTCTCAAGGGTATCGCAATGGGATACTACTATGAGGGTGACGTATGGGAGATCTATGCCACCGGTAAGCCTATCCAGAAGGCTCTTCCTGTAGGTTGCGTACTTACCATTCCTGCAGCAGGCTCAGAGATGTCCAGCGACTCAGTAGTCACCAACGAGGACGGTCTTCTCAAGAAGGGATACGGCAGCAACCATCTCCGTTGCAAGTTCGCAATCATGAACCCAGAGAGAACTTACACTCTTCCTGCATGGCAGACTGCTTGCGGCGCTACCGACATCATGATGCACACCATGGAGCGTTACTTCTCGATCGAGGACGATATGGACGTTACAGACCGTATCGCTGAGTCTATCCTCATCTCAGTTAAGGAGGCAGCTCCAGTCGCTCTCGCAAATCCTACCGACTACCACGCACGTGCACAGATCATGTGGGCAGGAAGCCTTGCACATAATGACCTTACCGGTTGCGGTACCATCGGTGACTGGGCTACACATCACCTCGAGCATGAGCTCAGTGGTATGTTCGACGTTTCTCACGGTGCAGGTCTCGCAGCCGTATGGGGCAGCTGGGCACGCTATACCCGCAGCCAGAACATGGGCCGTTTCGCACGCTTCGCAAAGAACGTCATGGGCGTCAATACTGACGGCATGAGCGCAGAGGAGGCAGCAGAGGCCGGTATCCAGGCTATGGAGGCATTCTACCACTCAATCGGCATGCCTACCAGCATCCACGAGCTTCTCGGCAAGGAAATCACTGACGAGCAGATCGCAGAGATGGCAGACAAGGCAAGCAACTATGGCAAGAAGACTCTCGGTGCCCTCAAGGTGCTCGAGCGTCAGGATATGGTGAATATCTACACTCTCGCAAAGTAATTTGGCAGATACAGCCCTGAGAGCAAGAGGTGTTCTCAGGGCTATATAAATGAAGAGGCCGCTCCCCGAAAGGAACGGCCTCTTACTTTTTAAGATAACGTTTTATTTGGTGAGTTTCTTTGCGACCTTGAGGAGCTTCTTGCTAGGAACGTCCTTGCTGTCAGCTGGAACGAGGAACCACTTTACGGTGTACTCAAGAGCCTGGCCAGGCTGGAGAGTAGTGTAGGCACCCTGGCTCTCGATCTCGATGAAGGTCTTACCCTCGTTGACATATACCTGAATCTCGGCCTCACCTGGAGCAGGCTGGGTAGAGATGATGTCAGGGAACTGCTTCACGAAGAGGAGACCGTTGTTCGCATAAGCGAGCCAACCTCTACCGTCTGCGTTGGTCTTGCGGTTAGCAGGCTTCTCGTCGAATGCATACCAAGCTGCACCGTACTTGGAAACGAAAGGAATGAGCTCACCCTGAGCCGCCTCGATGCTCTTTGGAGCCGCCTCGAAGAAGATGAGACCGTTACCGGGAACACGGGTAATCTCCCAAGGAGCTACCTGCCTTGCCTTGTCAGCGCGGTTGATGATTGAGTAGGTGATGGCGATAGAGTTGTCGGTAGCATCGGTCTTGAAGGTCTTCTTGATCTGGTACTGATACTTCTCCGAAAGCTTGCTGGTCATCACGAGGGCATCGCCCTGCTTCTCGACTGTGTATGGCAATCTGTCATACTCAGCTACAGGAGGCCAGTTCCACTCTGCCTGAGGGCTGGTCCAGAATGTGCTGCCGAACTGGTTGAAACCCTTGAGCTCTGACATCACTTCCTTACCGTCATACTTGAAGGACATGACCTTTGCACCCTGACCTGCGTCTACTACCATGGTAAGCTTGCCTACCTCGAGGGTATAAGGATCAGGTTCTGGTGCAGGCATTCTCATCATACCAGGCTGCGCGTTGGCTGCGAGCGCTGCGAATGCCATTGCTGAGCAAATAATGAACTTTTTCATTTATCTCGTAGTGTTTTTGGTTGTTACTTCTGATTAGAGCACCTTGTAGTCGAAAGCCTTCACAGTTGCACCTTCGCTTACGAGTACTGAAGGACGGAGAGCGAAGAAGCCCTTGTAGACGTTGTGATGGTATCCGGAAACGTCCACGCCTTCCTCAACAACGTTCCACTCCTTGCCATCGAGGCTCTTGTAGGTGGTGACCTTGTTGTGATCGTTCACGATGCGGAGGAAGAAATGGCTGTCCTCAGCCTGTACTCCTACATAAGCATCCTCGTTGTAGAAGAGGTAGAGACCTGCCTTTGCGCCCTCTGCGCACTCGTACTCAGCGCATACTTCATACGCTCTGTCGACTGCTGTGATGGTCCAGAGCTCGCCGCCCTCGAAGCCTGGCTCCCACTTTGCCCACATGATAGGGTTGTGGAAGTCGCGGAGGTTTGCGAACTGTACGCTGCCCTCTACGTCCTCTTCGAAGTTGAGACCTGGGTCAGCAAGCATAGGCCAGCCATCCTCTGTCCAGATTACGCTCTCGATGATGGATGTACGTCCGAGAGTGTGGTAGCTGTTCCTATATGAATGGTATACGATGTACCAGTTGCCTTCTGCGTCGTCGAAGAGAGTTCCATGACCCTTTGACCACCACTCCTCATCAGCTGAGTAGGTGTGTACCATAGGGTTGTATGGGCTGTTCTCCCATGGACCGAGAGCAGAGGTGCTGCGTGCTACTACCACCATGTGGCTGGTTGGAGGGCCTGCAGTACCACCTTCAGCGGTGATGAGGTACCAGTAATCTCCATGCTTCACGAGCTTCGGTGACTCGAGCCAAACGCCTTCGGTCTCCCAATCTGATGGGAAGTCCCATCCGTCATAGACCTTCTGGTTAGGGCCTGCGGTAGCAAGACCGTCGTCGGTGAGCTCAACCATGTGACCGTTGTTGGTATAGAGGTAGTGCTTGCCGTTCTCAGCGAGGACATGGCCAGGGTCGATACCGCGTACGTTGATGAGTATAGGCTCGCTCCAAGGACCATGAGGGTCGTCAGCCATGACTACGAAGTTCTGGCCGCTGCTGGTAGGGTAGTAGATGTAGAACTTCTCACCCACCTTGCAGATCTCAGGTGCATAGATTGAATATGGCTGGTCCTGGACGGCACGGGAGATTGGCTCCCAGTTGACAAGGTCGGTAGAGTGCCATACGAGGAGGCCCGGATAATAAGTGAACGATGAGTGGGTCATGTAGAAGTCCTCTCCGTCGCGCATGATGCTTGGGTCAGGGTAGTCACCTGGGAAGACGATCTTCTTCATGGTAGCCTGCTGCTCACTGCTGCCGCAGCTGACCGCAAAGAGGGCGGCCAGTGCGACTGCGAATGCTGTAATTATTCTTTTCATTTAGTGTATCTGGTTGTTGCGGCTTTACTGCCGCGGTTTTCTATCTGCTACTTGAATACCTTCTGAGCGAACTCGTAGAGGCTGCGACGCCAGCTCTGCCACTCGTGTGCTGTACCCTCCGAAACATAGAAGGCGGTGTTCATGCCAGTCTTTCCAAGCTCTGCGGTGGTCACGCGTGGGTCGGTTCCCCTAGGGTTCTCGAGCTCACGGCTACCGTAGCTGATGAATACGAGCTTGTTGTTCTCACGGAAACCAGGTGCGTTCTCGACGTCCTCGACAGAGATTGCTCCACCGCTGAACATACCGATCCATGAGAAGGTCTTAGGGTTGGTGAGAGAGATTGCACGGGTCTGCATTCCACCCATTGAGAGACCTGCGAGTGCACGATGCTTGCTGTCTGCGATGACACGGTAGTTCTTCTCAACCATAGGGATGATGTCCTTGATGAGGATGTCGCCGAATGCACCAGCTGAGAGAGGGCGAGGACCCTGCTGCTGAGGGCGTGCCTGAGGCTGACCCTGTGGGCGTGGCTGAGGTGCC
>NZ_JBAEER010000069.1:0-5863 GCF_056207615.1 Candidatus Cryptobacteroides sp.
AGAACTCTGCACGGTGGATGAGTGCGCCGTAGAAAGGATTGTTCCACACCCAGTCGTTTGTCATGATGACGACCTTCGGAGTAAGCATCATCACCGCCATCACGTCGAGGTGAGACTGATGGTTGCTGATGTAGACGGCCGGCTTGCTGAAGTCCTCCCTATGAGGGTTTGCCCAGCTGAAGCTGGTACCGGGGACATGGTGTATGATGAAGTTCGAAAGCTTCTGCAGGAATACGTGGTAGCGCAGTTTCTTCTTCTCGTCCTCACGTCCGAAGAGGAAGGCGATGCACACTCCCGGCACCATGAAAAGGCACGCAAGGAGGAAGAAGCTGATCGAGAAGAGGGAGCGCAATATCCTGCCAAGGGTGATAGGAACCTCCCTCACCTGCCCCTTGATGGTCGTGATCCAGCGGAATACCAACGGAGGCAGATAGTAGGCCATCACCACGACCGTGAACATTCCGACCACGGTCACCAGACCCACGGAGCGCATCGCGGGATGGCGCGCGACCACCAGCACGCCTATGCCCAGGAACATTATCAGCGCGGAGAGCGCGACGCTGTTCTTGTAGGACATGAGTATCTTCTTGCCGCAGGCATGCTCGTACATGAGGCCTTCGGTGATGAATATGGTGTAGTCGTCGCCCATTCCGAAGATGAACGAGGCGAGAATGATGTTCACGATATTGAACTGCAGGCCGGTGAGCTGCATTATTCCGAGTATCCACACCCATCCTATCGCGAGCGGAAGGAAGCTCATGAGGCTGAGCTCGATGCTGCCGAAGGAGAGCCAGAGGAAGAAGAACACTATCATGCTGCAGATGAGTCCTATCTTGTCGAAATCCTCGGAAAGCAGCGAGACGAGGCTGTTGCTGACGTCCGAAGAATCGAAGCAGAAGCCACCTTCCGGCATTACCTGCGAGAGCGAAGACTTCACCACCGGAGCAAGCTGCGGATCGACCCTCACGAAAGAGACGACGCTGGTCTTGCCCTCTTCCTGAAGGAACATGGACTGGCCCACGGTGGAGCTCAAAGGCTCGAAATACTCCGCCGTCTGCACTTCCCAATCCTTTTCCATGAGCTCATAGAAAGGCTCGAAGGCGCTGTCAGCAAAGCCCTGGAGGGCCGCTTCACGACGTATATCCTGCACGAGGGTAGGATGCTTGGAGACGAAGCTGCGCCAGCGTTCGAGACGTCGTGCCTGCTCCGCCTTGGACGGCATGAATGCGCTGATCGAGCTCACGCTGACCCCGTCGCCCATCTCACGTGCCGCGCGGTCGAGTATCTCGGCGCCCTGAAGGGCCGCCTCGGCCTCGCTTCCCTCGGCCACTGCATAGATGCAGTCTCGCCCGCTAGCATCAGCCCCCATCGACTCCAGCATAGCAAATCCGCGGCTCTGGTCCGGGGTCATGTAGTTGATGTTGTGCATGTCCGAATCGAAGGATATCCTCCTTCCGGCAAAGGCGAACACGACAGTGAGCACAACGAAGGCCATGAAGCCTATGCGGCGGGTCCTGCGCGACGGATTCAGGTAACGGTCGAAGTCAAGCTTGAGGGTATTGGTAGCCTTCTCCTTCCTGCCAGTCGCGAGCGCAGGCAGGAAAAGCAGTACGAAGAGTATGGTTCCCACAAGCATCAGCGCACCCACGAGACCGAAATCCCTGAGGGCGCCAGCCTTCATCAGGAGCAGTCCCAGGAAGGCGCCTACGGTAGTGATATTGCCCACCAGAAGCGGAGTCACCTGTTCCCTGAGCGCCCTGCGCTTGTCCGGCTGATACTTCAGATGGTCTATATAGTGCAGCGGATAGTTCACCGCGACACCTATTATCATCGCTCCGATTCCGAGTACTATGATGGATATGCTGCTCTTGAAGACAGATATCAGTCCAAGGGCGAAAAGGGCTCCGCACAGCAGCGAGATCGCGATCCACATCACGTCGCTGAACCTGCGGTAAGAGAAGAACAGAACCAGCAGGATGAGCACCATCGCGAGGCTCACTGCAAGCACGCTGTCCTTCTTGATCCTGGTCGCGTTTCCGACGGCGACTATAGGACCTCCGACAGCGGAAATATCCATTCCAGGGCATTCTGTCTTGGTTTTCTCCACTACCTCGTCGATTATCGACAGTAGCTCGGAGTTCCTGCCCGACTCGCTGCTTCCGAAAGGAGAACGGAAGAATACGACTCCGGTCTTGCCTTCGTTGGTGAAGAGATAACCGTCGACCATGCCGTTGCTCTCGGCAGGGTTCAGCTCGTTCAGTCGTCCGAGCACGGGGGTGAAAAGACCTGCCGGGTCGGTGCGCAGATAGCGTGAGGTGACGGCAGAGGCGATGGAGTTTAGAGACTGCTTGTCCTGAGAGAGCTTGTCGGTGAGGTATCCTGGCTGGCAGAGCAGTTCCTCCATCCGGGAACAATCCTCCTCCGTCAGGAAGTACGGCCAGTTCTCGCTGATGAAACCGAACACGTCCAGGATGCTTCCCTGGTCGGTGCTGACCTGCATGTCGCTGACTATGCGGTTCGTGTCACACTCCTCCCAGATGCTTCCGAAGCGGTCCATGGCATCCATGACCTCATACTGGTCTCCCTCCCCATCGGGAGTGAAGAACACGGCAATCCTGTCCTGGCCTCCGAGCTTCTGGTAGATGGAATTGTATCTTGCGCTCTGCTCGTCCTGGGGCAGGAAGGCAGAGATATCCTCCTCGTAGTCCATGCGGGTCACCAGCAGTCCGCTGACGAGAACCAGCAATGCCAGTGCGACCCAGGCCACCCAGCGGTGCGCCGTGAGGAAATCATATACCCTTACGACCAGTTCCTTCATCGTGCGCTCCTCCTCAGTGATCGGCAAAGCCAGGTGAGGGCCATGCGAGGATAGCCATATATGAGCGCGAGGACGCAGAGCACGGTGTTGAGCACGCTGATCCTGAAGAAATCCCAGAACGGGTGGAAGCTGGAGATGCGCTCACCCTCCGGCGGATAATAGACCCTTATCTGCACGGGATGGACCGGAGTTCCCTTCCATACCGAAAGCACGAGAAGCTCAAGCTCCGCCTCGTAGCGCGAGGTCAGAAGCCCAAGCCACGGAAGGCCCTTGAGCGGATAGGCCCTGAAGCCAGTCTGGGTATCAGGGACGTCGCGAAGGGTCTGGAGCCTGAACCAGAAGTTCGAGAACTTGTTGGCAAAGGTATTCTTGCCCGGCATGTTCGCGGCGCTGAGGTTTCGGCTGCCGGTTATGATGGCATCCGGATGGGCCTTGATGGCCTCTATGAAGGTCGGAATGTCCTCCGGATAGTGCTGGCCGTCCGAATCGATGGTGATGACATGGTCATATCCCAGCTCTGCGGCCTTTGCGAAGCCTGCCTTGAGGGCTCCTCCCTTTCCCTTGTTGTCGGGGTAGCTCACCAGTGTGACCGGGAGGTCGGCGAGAACTTCGTCGGTGTTGTCTGGGCTGCCGTCGTTGACCACTATGACGCGGCTCCCGGAAAGCTCCTTGAGCTGCACGAGCGTCCTCGTGACGACGTCAGCGACGGTGCCGGCATTTCTGTATGTCGGTATCACGACGCATATTCTCGCATGCTGCTCCATCCTCTTCTAGTGCAGGGTGAGTTTGAGTTTGGCATGTACAGTCTCTCCGACCGAGACGATGAACTCGACCGGAAGAACGTCCCCTTCGGGAAGGGTGAAACCTATCTTCACGCTGGTGTCGCACTCCGGAATGAGAGGCACGAGGAAGCGGATGTCCCTGGCCTCGGAAAGCTCAAGCCTGCGTCCGGCAGCCTCGGAAGCGAGCTCCACGCACATCTGCAGTATGCACACTCCGGGAGTGATCGGCATTCCCGGGAAATGGGCTGCGTATATGCGGCTCTGGGGTATCAGGGCAAGCTCGGCGGAGCAGGCCTGGCCCTCGCATCGGAGCGCTTCCAGAGTGTAAAGATCACCTTTCAACATGGCTGAACTCTATTGTGGTGCTGTCTCCTGACGCATCGTACATCACGGCCTTGCGCACGTCACCGCTGCTGCGGAGCACTGTTGCCTCAATCTTCGTGAAAAGCTGCTTCATGTCCCTCTTCAGAGGAACGAGCACGATCTTGTACTCCTTGTCCGAGACGTATACGGTCTTCGAGAAATCATTCTTGCGGGACATCGCGGCGAGCCTCTTGTCCGAATCCAGCGCAACCTGGGATGTGCTCTTGTATGGAGAAGTCACTTCCCACACGAGGCTCTTGGGGGCATTGATGGTAAGCTTGCCCTTGCTGACGAGGTCCTCCTTGAGCATGGAGGAATGCCTGGTCTGCACGAAGTCGCACTTGAGAGAGCCCACTTCCGCCGGGCTCAGCTCCACCTTCGAGAGTATCTCAGCACTCTCTTCGGGGCTTGCCTGCCTGAAATCCTGGGCGTATGCCGCGCACGCAAGGAGAAGCGTTGCGGCGAATGTGATAATCCTGCGCATCATTTCACTGCAATCAAAGCGCATCCTGCCATAATGAGCACGACTCCGAGCCACTGTGTCCAGGATACCTGTTCATGAAAGATTACTATTGCAGCAACCATACCAAAGGCATAGCTCAGGCATGATAAAGGATAGGCGACGCTGAAAGGATAGTGCTTGAGTATGTACATCCACAGCACCGTGGCACCGCCGAAGGAGATGCCGCACGCGAGCCACCACCAGTTGGTGAGCTGGCTCAGAAGGAAGCGAAAGTCCCACCGGAAAGCGCCCGTGGCAGCCATCGCCAGCTTCACGAAGACCTGGCCGCAGCAAAGCAGCAGGCTCTGCAGAAGAGCCAGCGGCACGAGTCCCCATCCTATGATTTCCTTTAACATATCCTACTGCTTGTCTGCCTTGACGAGCAAGGCGTATGAAGTATCGTCAAAGTTTCTTCCCCTGTTCACGACGAGCACGCTTGCGCACTTGCCCTGGGCTATCATCCTCGCTCCGTCCACGTATCCCAGAGGTGCATCGAGCACGACATCCGCCTGCAGCTTGGCTGCGGCGTCATACGCTGCCCTTCCGTGACTGAGGCTGAAGTCCGCGATCTGGCAGAGCGCGTTCTCGGCCTTACGGCTGACGACAAGGGACGAAGCAATGTCCATGCTCTCGCCCCCCACCTTTCCGAGCATCATCGAAAAGGTCTCGGAAGTCTCGTCAGAAAGGCCTACGAGGGCGTTTTCTATCTCCCCGAGCTCAAGCTGGAGAAGAGCGTCGAGCAGGGCGCTCTCGAATGAGATGAGGCCGTGGGAGTAGGTCGCATTATATCCGTGCGAAGCCGTTCTTATGCCTATCATGGAGCTCACCGTATTGTGGGTGGACTGCATGAAGTTTGTCGGTTTCATAGGGGCGTCGATGACCCCGGTAAGGGACATCAGCAAGGCCTCCGTATTCTCTACGCTGCCGAGGAAGGTTCCCGTGATGATGGCATCAGGATGCTCGATCCCTGCCTCACGGAGCGCGGTGAGCGAAGTCGCGAGCGAACGCTTCATGAGCTTGCCCATGCGACGGGCCTCCATAGGCGTGATGAACTGCCTGTAGTCCGGTTCCTCGCAGCCTGGCGCTATCTGAGCCGCAGCATTTATGTATATCTTCTCCTTCATCATGGCTTCGAGAACAAAAGTGATGAGTCATTCCCTCCGAATCCGAAGGAGTTGCAGAGCACATGATTGAGACTTACGCCCTCGCGCGTTTCCGAAACCGGCACGATGCAGCCTTCCGAAGGTTCCTTCCATCCGAGGCTGGCCGGAATGAATCCGTTCTCCATGGCGAGCAGGCAAATCACCGACTCTATGCTTCCCGAGGCACTGGTCGTGTGCCCTGTGAAGGACTTGGTCGAGGAAACCGGCGGTATGTCGTCGCCGAACACGCGCATCA
>NZ_JBAEER010000070.1:0-31523 GCF_056207615.1 Candidatus Cryptobacteroides sp.
GTTCCTACGAACCAGCCAAAACCGAAGGCTTTCAGCAGGATCGATCCTGACATCAACTTGTCTGTTCATTTCCAAGCGACAAAGAACCTCGCTATTGAGGCGACTTTCGACCGCATAAGACAATACTACCACAGCCTCGAGGGACTGCCAATCGGTTGGTCTCTTGATATGATAGTTCCTTCAGGCAAGACCATCGATCCGGAAACAGCCATTCAGGGTAATTTAGGAACTGTCCTCAGTTTAGGAGACCACAGCGCATCAATCGGAGGTTTCTACAAAAAGATGGATAACCTGGTATTTTACAAGCACGCGGAAACGCTCTTCAATGGGGCGCTTTCTGCTTGGGAGGGCTATGTGGAAACAGGTGAAGGTGATTCCTATGGCGGAGAGTTCTTGTATGAGTATGAACATGGCGATATATATGCAAGGGCTTCATACACCCTTTCATGGTCCAACCGATTCAATTTCGAGGAAGTAAATGACGGCAATCCTTTTCACGCAAAGTTCGACAGAAGGCATGTTCTCAACCTTACGGCACAGTGGAAAGGAATCAGTCTGTCATTTGTGTACCAGAGCGGTCATTGGGAGAACGGAGCTCCGCAGAAATACAACATGCACATCCCCGGCTCCGAGTGGACTGCAGAATATCATGTTGGCGTGAATCGTTTCCACATGCCAGATGTCATCCGTCTGGATCTGGGGTATCAGCATAGCTTCATAAAAAAGAGTGTACGCCACGACCTCAACGTCGGAATCTGCAACGTCACCAACCATTTCAATCCGTTCATGCTTTATTTTGACACAAATACGGAGTCATGGAAGATGCTTGCACTGCTACCTATACTTCCGAACTTCAGCTATCGAATAGTTTTCTAAAGGACATTTTCCTTCATTTTCATGTCGCGAAGCGCCTTCATGCTCAGAACCAGTGACAGGATGAAGGCGAGCACATCCGATATGGGCTGTACTGCAGGAAGGCCGGCCTTACCCCAGAACGTCTGCATCAGGAAGAGAGTCGGCAGGAAGAATATGCCCTCGCGAGCAATCGCTACCACTATCGCGCTGCGGGTGTATCGAATGTTCTGCAGGAACATGTTAGACATGATGATCAGACCGAGGAATCCGTATGTGATCGAATTGCAGCGCAGCACAAGCGTGCCGAAGGAGATGACATCCGGGTCGTCGGCGCGGAAGATGGAGATGAGCCCCGGGGCGAACGCAAATGCAGCAATGGCAACGGCGAAGCAGTAGATGCTGCCGGTCTTGACGCAGAACCAGAACGCTTTGCGGACCCTAGAAAACAGCCCTGCACCGTAATTGAACCCGCACACAGGCTGGAATCCTTGTCCGAAACCTATGAGGATGGAATTCGAGAGCATGGTGAGCCTCTGGGTGATGGAGAACGCGGCGATGACAGCGTCTCCGTACAGGCCGGCGACATTGTTGAGGCAGATGCTCACAAGCCCCATCGTTCCCTGTCGGAAGAGGGACGGCAGACCTCCGGCGAATATTTCCTTATAGTACCATCCCTGGAGACGGAAATTCCGCGGTCTGATCGCGATTCCGCCGTTCTTTCCCGAGAGTGAGAGCAGCACTGTGAAGCTGGTCAACTGCGAGAGTGCGGTTGCCAGGCCGGCTCCAGCCACACCCATTCCGAATCCGAAGATAAGTATCGGGTCGAGGACCATGTTCAGAAGAGCTCCGGACATGATTCCCCTAAGAGCAAGACGCGCATTGCCCTGCAGACGCATCTGGTTGTTGATAACGAAAGTTCCGGTGATGAAAGGGGCTCCTACGGCGATCCAGAAGAAGTAGTCCTTCGCTACCGGCATGATGGTCGGAGTGGCACCGAATAGCCTCAGCACCGGTTCCATGAAGCATATTGCAAGCGTGGCGACGGACGCGCTGACGACAATCGCGGAGAAGAATCCCGTGGCGGCCATGGTGGAGGCGGTGGAAGTATCCCGACGTCCGAGCGCACGGCTGATGTAGTTTCCGGAGCCATGTCCGAACATGAAAGCGACTGCCTGGGTGATGACCATGAAGGAGAATACTATGCCGAGGGCGGCGACGCTCTGTGTGCCGGTCTTGCCGACGAAGAAGGTGTCCACGGTGTTGTAGATCGCCGAAACCATCATGCTGCCGATCGACGGCACTGCCAGGCCGCACACCAGCTTCTCTACCGGCTCTGTGGTCATCTTGGTGAACCTCTCTTCCTGCGTTCTCGTCTCCATCGTCGCGAAGGTATGAAAACTCTTGCCAAAAACAAGCGGTGTGACTAATTATGCGTATCTTTGCATTCTCAAAATTGAAAACATCTACACCAAATGAGAAGGCTTATAGCACTCACGGCCACGGCGTTGGCGCTCGTATCCTGCGGCAGCACTTCCAAACTTGCGGAAGGGGAGAGTGAGTTCGACAGGAACCGCGTCGCAGGCATAGGATATCAGAATGTAGATATGGCAAAGGATGCAGGTAGCGTCAGCCGTGTCAAGGTAAAGGAGGAGGAAATCAGTTCCTACAACTCCGTGTTCGACTATCTCAGGGGCAGGGTGGCCGGTGTACAGATAGGTAATTCCGGCCCCGGAGGCACACCTTCCGTCACGATACGCGGTGAGGGGTCGTTCAACTCAAGTTCCCAGCCTCTCTTCGTGGTGGACGGAGCCGTAGTGAGCGACATCTCTGGCCTCAACCCATACGATATCTACTCCGTGGACGTCATCAAGGATGCCTCGACGGCAATCTACGGATCTCGCGGAGCCAATGGCGTGATAGTATTCAAGACCAAGACGGCGCGCGAGGCTGCAGCTGCGGAACAGGCCGCAAGGAAGGCTGCGAAGGCCGAGAAACGGTCGAAGTAAGCAGCAGCGACGGCTAAAATAGAAAAGGCTGTCCGGGTCATCGGACAGCCTTTTCTATTTGTATGATGGAGGAAATTACCAGTTCTTTCTTACGAAAGTCCAGTTTGGATAGAACTTAGACTCATACTCGTCGTCGAGGAACATTGCAGACTCGCCGACCTTGCCCTTGAGCTGCCAGTCAAGCCACTTGCGAGCAGCCACAGCGTAAGGACCGCCGTTCTTCTCGTAGTAGGTTCCTGAGTGACCGTCGAGAGAGTTGGCCATGACGATAGGGAGATCCTTGATGTTGTCATAGTCACCCTGTGCGTTCTTGTATGCGATGTCGACTGGTCCGCCGATCATATAGAACATAGGAGTGTGGAGGCTCTCGAGACAGTTCTTGTCGACTCCCTGCATAGTGTTCTCACCGATACCGGTGTTGAGCATGACGCAGGTCTTGATACGAGGATCGTGTGCCACTGCGAGGGTCTGTGCACCACCGCAAGACTGGCCCATAGCAGCCACCTTGTCGAGGTCTACCATGTGGTAGTACTCGCTGTTCTTGTCAGCAGCCTGATCGGTGATCCAGCTGAGGGCCTCGAGCATCTGCTTAGGATAGGTGCGGAATGGCATTGGCGGAGGAGTGGCGTTCTTCTTCTTTGAAGCCTTCTTCATGGCAGCCTCGCGAGCAGCCCTCTCGGCAGCGCGAGCCTCAGTCTGTGCGGCCTTCTCCTCGTCGGTATATGCAAATACCCTCTCGCCGTTACCCATCACGAGGACTTCCTTGGTAGAAGGATATGCGCCCTTAACGACACCTCTCCACTGGTTGTAGAAAGCCTCGTCTGTATACTCCTCGTAAGGTCCGATGGCGATGAGGACATAGCCGTAAGAAGCGACCTCGCTGAGGAGGCGGCTCATCTCGAGGCTGTTGTTCACGCATGCACCGTTCGCATATACGACAACAGGAAGCTTACCGCCGTTTTTCTCGACGGCTGCCTTGAGGTCGTTAGGACGATAGATAACGTGGGTAGGGAGGGTCTCGTCACCGACGGCGATCGACTTGTATGGGCCGGTACCACCGTTCTCGATGACCTGGGTCTTCACTGTCTGAGCAGCGCAGATTGCACATGAAGCCGCAACAGCAGCAACAGATGCGATGATCTTCTTTGAGTTCATGTTATTGTTATTTAGTGTTCTAGAGATTCGACTTTGTCGCGGTACCGGTCAGCTGGCGCCTGTAGTGGACGCTGCTGCCTTCGCTGATCTCGACGTCACCCTCTTCCTGGAGGAGGATGGTCATCTTGCCGTCCAAGAACTTGGTCGGATACACTGTGGTCTCGAACCTCGCACCGGGAAGGACGAATCTGTCGAAGGTCACGTCATCTCCATCATGGTGACATACGGTCGCGAATATTCCGCTGGTGCGGATGTTCCCGTCGTTCGCATTGAAGAAGCGCAACTGTCCTTCGATTTCGGTCTTCTTCGGAGCCTCATCGCCCCATGCGGTTGTCTCTACTCCAGTGAAATGGAAGTTGCCGATGATAGGGTCTACCGGCTCATTCTTTTTGCACGAGATCGCACTCACGATCACTATCGCCGCAGCAATGAATTTCAATATCTTTTTCATTTCTAGTTCCCTGTGGTTTATCTCGCCAAAGTTAAGAATAATTTCCAATAAGCCCCTTGATATACAGGAGCGAAATGCTATCTTTGTTCTTTGTAATGCACTAAACTAAAGAATATGTCCAAGTATCTGATTCTAATCGCCCTCGCCATACTCATCTACGCAATCCTCACAATCGCGGAGTACTACACTCAGTACCACAAGGGTAAAAGCTACGAACTGCTTGACGGTATTGAACGGATTGCCGGTGCATTAGTATTGGTCAGCATAGGCAATTGGCTGCTTGCCCTTTTCTTTGACGGTGAAGATTCAGCTCTCGGATGGTGGCTGCTGACATTCGCCGTCGGAGCCGCCCTTACGTCATGTCTCAACATCCTGACACTCAGAATATGTGAGCACATCTGGCCTAAGGGTCAGGAGATGGAGGTCGAGTCGATGAAGATGTCGAAGGAAATGCGAATGGTGATAGATTGTCTGACTGCCTTTACCTGCCTGGCGTTCACGATCTTCTTCTGCTATGGCGCTATCAGCCATATCGGCGAAATGAGCACTTCGGACCTGGTTCTCGCTGTCCTGGGAATCATCCTTTTCACCGTCGGTACGGTCGACTTCGGCCGAAAGTTCATCAAGGAAATCAGAAACCGCTAGATTCACGACTAATCGGCAAATATCAAACACATGAACATCTATAGAACACTCTCATTGATGGCTGCAGCAATATTCTCAGCCACTGCCTATTGTCAGATCATGCCAGACAACACAGCACAGGTATGTGCCTATTGGTCAGAGGGTGATAGTATCACTTACGATTGTATCTCAAAGGCAGAAAAGACAAACCGCAAAGGAGAGAAAACCATCACGGACAGTTCGTCCGAGAAGCGAACCCTGACTGTAATCGCGGAAGACGACAATTCATACACGCTGCAGGTGAGTTACAAGGATGTCTACTCATCAAACCTCTCTCTGAATCTCAACCTCTCCATCGAAGACTATTCGGAGTTATGCAGTTCGGTAAAATACAACGTAATAACCAACGAATTCGGAACCTTGCAGGGACTTGGCGACCTTGAGCAGTCACTCGAGACAATGAGAGCCATTATTTCATTGACCATGGACAAGGTATATGCCGGGTACGACAAGAAAACATGGAAGAATCTGGGGACAACAAAGGAGCAGGTGATTAAGTATGTTACAGACTCATTCTGCACCCCTGAGGCAATCAGCCAAAGCTGCATCGCGGACATCTCACCACTGCTGTTCTTCCACGGCGGACGCTACAAAATGGACGAGGAATATGTCGTCGAGGAACCTTACACAAACATATTCGGCGAGGGACAGGCCAACGGAGAAACCCATTTCTGGGTTGACACCGAGTACAGCGATTCCACCTATCTGGTCATGCGTACCTACACCAAAATCGACGGCGAAAAGATAATGCCAATGCTTCGCGACGCGTCTCTGTCAATACTCAGAGCCGCAATCACTGACCCGGACGTGGACGTTGAAGAGCTTTTCGATGAACATGTTGTTGAAGACCACGTCGGTGGCGAGTTTGAGCAGTACACTGTCACAATAATCCACTTACCATCCGGATGGCCAGTACGCTGGATCTTCGACCGTTCCGTCACCATGTTTGACGACAACGGCAAAGATCAGTCCACCCTCCATCAAGAAGTCAAACTCGCTGAGGATTAGGGGGATTAGCAAATATCAAATATAATTCGTACATTTGCCGCCCTTTTTGCGCACGGCGCGCCTTACGCGCACGCACAATGTGCCTAAGCACGCGCAAGCAACGCACGCATTAAGCAGCAAGCAACGCACGCAAAAGGAGGACAGTTACGAATTATGAAACGCATTTTTATATACCTAGCCACAGCTGCATTGACGATCGCAGGAATGTCTGTAGCATCATGCTCAGGCCAGTTCGATCCATCATATCTCGAGCAGCAGATCAAGGATCTCCAGTCAAGGGTACAGACCCTGGAGAACAGTCTCAAGGACGTCAACGCAAGCATCGCGTCCCTGCAGGCCATCGTGAGCGCAATCAACGGCAAGGCCTCTGTCGTGTCTGTAGACCAGACAGAGGGAGGATTCACAGTAACCTTCTCTGACGGCAAGACCACCACCATCAAGACAGCGGCAGGCTCCTCACAGGCTCCACAGATCGGAGTCAAGGAAGTCGACGGCGTCCTCTATTGGACAGTGAACGGAGATTTCCTCCTCAGCCCTGACGGCAACAAGATTACGGTAAGCGGCAAGGACGCTGTCGCACCTGTTATCGGAGTCAAGGAAATCGGCGGCACTCTCTACTGGACAGTGAACGGAGAATTCCTTCTCGACGAAAATGGCAACAAGATCGTCGCCGCGTATCCAGAACCTCAGAACCCTGGCAGCGGCAACTCCATCTTCAAGAGCGTGAAGGTAGAGGACGGAGTAGTGACCATCGAACTCCAGGACGGAACCAGCTTCGTGATCCCTATGCGCCTTGCGGCCGACCTCCGCATCGAGGCCAACAAGCTCCACTTCGAGCTTTCCGAGTCCAAGGCTGTCCACATCGCACTCTCGAACATCATCGGCGTGACCGTGACCGAGAAGCCTGACGGATGGAAGGCAAGCGTGGACGGATGTATGCTCACCATCAAGGCCCCTGCCTCATACTCTCAGGACAGCGAGGGCAAGGTCGTGCTCCTCGCCACCTCCGGCGACCAGACCTTCATCGGCAAGATCCAGGTGACCCTCGAGGCTCCTCTCTTCGACATGGTGCTCGCACCTACCGGAAAGATGACCCTCGTCCAGCTCGACACCGACTTCAACTCTCCGGGCTTCCTCGCAGGCTTCGTGAAGGCTGACGAGTTCGACGCTGCGAAGATCATCGAGCCTGCGAAGGACTATGCTCCAGGCAACGAGGACATCTACCTCTCCTGGAACCCTGTCACCGAGGGCAACGCATACGAGATCGACATCAAGAGCATGCTCAACCCAGTGGTGGGCGAAAGATACGCCGCATACTGCTACCCGGGCGCATACTCGAAGTGGATAGGCACCAACCCTGACCCATCCGACGTCTATGTGCAGTATTTCACCTACATCGAAGAGGACTTCAGCCTCACCAACGTGGGCGTGGACAAAGCGACCGTGAAGGCATCGTTCAGGGGAGCGAGCTCGTTCTACGGCGGCATCATGCGCTACTACGATGATTCCGAGCTCATGAGCCTCCGCAGGGAGTTCCTCATCGACGCATCGGCTCCGCTCAACGGTATCGGCGACGGCATGTACGGAGTGCTCATGACCACATACTCCGGTGCTCTCAACATGTTCGCGGCAATGGACGACGGCGAGGGCAAGAAGAACGCAAGGTCCATCGTCCCAGGCGCGAAGTACGCACTCGCTTTCATCCCGACCGATGAGGAGAGGGTATTCGGCGAGTACACCGTGAATGACGTGATCATCAAGCCTGTCATACTCGAGACTCCGCAGAAGACCAGCACCGAGCTCGTGACCGTGAGGGAAGGCGAAGCCACCACCACCACCGCGAGCGCATATTTCGACATCACTTCCACAGTCTCGAAGTTCTACTACACTCTCGTGAAGAAGAGCGAGTTCGAGGCTGCGAAGATGAGCGAGTACGACTATGCTCTCAGGTACGGAATCGTCTGGGACAGATCCGTGCTCAAGGCAAGCGGCGCAATCAAGAACATCGACACCCGCTGCACCGGTCTCAAGCCGGGCGAGGAGTGCATCGCGATCGGAGTTGCGTTCACCAGCGGCGGCGCATACAATGACGTGAGGATCACCACCGCGGCAGCCCAGGTGCTTCCTTCAGAGGGAAGCATCACCATCAAGGGCCACAGCATCGAGAGGATGAGCCAGTACAGCGCGAAGGTCACCGTAGCCATCGAGTGCTCGGAGGAGATTGCCTCCGTCCGCTACATGAACCTCAGCGCAGATAATTTCAGGTACGACTACGAGAGCAGCGAGGACCAGGTCTACCAGTCCCTCACAGCAGGCTCAAGGTGGGAGTACAACGAGGTCGACCCAGGTGAGGATGTCGAGCTCTATATCTATCCGGAAGAGGTTGACTACAGCTTCTTCGCAGTCGGAGTGGACAAGGACGGCAAGTTCACCACTCTCGCAAAACATGTTTATCAGCCAGTAGAATAGTGAAGTTCTTACAGAAATTATTGCTTTCGGTATCCGTACTCCTGTTCGGAGCATCGGCCTGGGCGCAGAACACGGTGACCGTGAAGGGAGTCGTGACTGACGCGACGGACGGTTCTCCGCTTGTGGGCGCGGCAGTGATGTCCGGTCCTGGACGAGGAGCGGTTACCGACATCGATGGTGCCTATACCATCGAAGCGGCTCCGGGCGCGACCCTGTCCGTGAGCGCATTGGGATTCGTGGGGCAGGAAGCCGTGGTCCCTCAGGGCGTGTCGCATTGGACCTGGGACATAGTCCTCGAGGTTGACGGTCTCATGGTCGAGGAGTCGGTCGTGATCGCATACGGCGTCAGGAAGAAGGGCTCTGTGACCGGTTCGGTCGCATCGGTGAAGTCCGAGAAGCTCGCAAATACTCCGACCGCGGCCTTCGATCAGGCTCTCCAGGGCCAGGTCGCAGGTCTCTCCGTAATGTCCAATTCCGGTGAGCCAAGCTCATCGGCGACCATGACCATTCGCGGAACGAACTCGATCAACTCGGGCACCGCACCTCTCTACATCCTCGACGGCGTCGCCATCTCGGCAGCCGATTTCAACACGGTCAACCCTGCCGACATCGAGAACATCTCAGTGCTCAAGGATGCGTCCAGCACCTCGATCTACGGAGCCCGCGCGGCCAACGGCGTCATCGTGATCACAACCAAGCGCGGCCGCCAGTCCGACCGTCCGCAGATTGATTTCCACACCCAGCTCGGAATCTCGCGCCTGGCGTACGGAAACTGGGACCAGATGAACACAGCGGAGCGTATCCAGTACGAGAAGGAGATCGGCCTGACCAGCGGAAAGAACTACGACGTGCTTTCGCAGACCGACGTGAACTGGATGGACATGGTCTATTCGAACAAGGCACTGCTCCAGAGCTATGAGCTCAGCATCTCAGGCGCCGACGAGAAGACCAACTACTACATCTCCGGCGGCTACTACGACCAGGACGGTATCGCATTAGGCTCAGGCTTCAAACGCTACTCTTTCAAGACCAACCTCGAGCGCAAGGCAGCGAAATGGCTCACCGCAGGCGTGAACGTCAACCTCAACTACCAGGACATCGAACAGGCCGACGAAGGTGCATACACCCTCGTGACCCCGATCTCGGCATCACGCTTCATGCTCCCTTACTACAGCCCGTACAATGCTGACGGATCGCTCGCGAGCGTGAACGACGGCACATGGAAGGGAATAGGCCAGAACCCGCTCGAGTGGCTCGAGAACAACCCTCTGAACTACAAGAAGTACAAGGTCTTCACATCGGCATATGCCGAGTTCACCATCATCCCGGGCCTCACCTTCAGGAGCCAGGGAGCAGTCGACTACTCGCACGTCACCGCGCTGAGCAAGTCCATGCCGAGCTATGCACCTAACCTCGAGGAGGGAAAGGCGTCCCGCTCTACCAGCGACGCCATGACCCTTTCGGTCACCAATACGCTGAACTACGCATTCGACATCGACCACGTCCATGACTTCCACTTCCTGCTCGGTCAGGAGGGCGTGAACCACCACTACGAGGCATTCAATGTCGCCACAGCAGGCCAGACCAACGACAAGCTCACCGACATCTCGACCGCTTCACGCGTGACCGGATGGGGCAGCACTGCCGATTCTGACTACTCATTCCTCTCGTTCTTCGGACGTGCTGAGTACAACTACGCGAATAAGTACTACGGCGAGGCTTCAGTCCGCACCGACGGTTCGTCAAGGTTCGGAAAGAACAACCGCTGGGCAGCATTCTGGGCCGTCGGCGGCATGTGGGACATGCGCAACGAGGACTTCATGTCAGGAGCACGCTCATGGCTCACCACCGCGCAGGTGGCACTCAACACCGGAACATCCGGAAACTCGTCAATCCCGAACTACGAGCATCTCGCGCTCGTGGTCGGAGGAAGCGACTACGTAGGACAGTCGGGTATGGTCCCTTCACAGCTGGGCAACGAGAAGCTCACCTGGGAGACCACCTGGACCACCAACCTCGCATTCCGCGCAGGATTCTGGTCAAGGCTCAACGCCGACCTCGAGTTCTACTACAAGAAGACCTACAACATGCTGATGGAGGTGCCTCTCTCATACACCACCTCCAACGGCTTCGGATACAAGTGGGACAATGTCGGAGGTATGGTCAATGCCGGTGTCGAGTTCAATCTCGACGCTGTGGCAGTCCGCAAGGGTGATTTCATGTGGACCGTGAACGCCAACGTATCATACAACCACAACCGCATCACCGAGCTCTACAACGGAGTGACCGAATACGAGACCGCGAACACCAACACCAAGCTCGTGGTCGGCCATCCCGTGGGCGAGTTCTTCATCAACCGCTTCGCCGGCGTCAACCCTGCGAACGGTGACGCGCTCTGGTACACAGCCGACGGCGAGCTCACCAACGAACTCAGGGAGTCGGACAAGGTGCTTGTGGGCAAGAGCTACTTCGCTCCATGGCAGGGCGGCTTCGGCACTAACCTCTCATGGAAGGGCCTCAGCGCAAGTGCCCAGTTCAGCTGGGTGGCTGACAGATGGATGATCAACAACGACCGCTACTTCGACGAGTCCAACGGCCGTTTCCAGGTCTACAACCAGAGCCGCAGGCTGCTCGACAGGTGGAAGAAGCCGGGCGACGTGACCGACATCCCTCGTCACGGTGTCTACGGCGAGTTCGACAGCCATCTTCTCGAGGACGCGTCTTTCCTCCGTCTGAAGAACCTGATGGTCGCATACTCGCTCCCATCGTCACTTCTGGACAGGCAGAAGGTGCTCCGCGGAGTGCGCTTCTACCTCCAGGGCCAGAACCTCCTGACCCTTACCCGCTTCTCCGGCCTTGATCCGGAGGGCACTGCAAACGTCTATGCGGCCCAGTACCCTATGGCCCGCCAGTATACATTCGGAATCGACATAACTTTCTAAGGACATGAGAAACATCAAGGAAACACTCAGGCACATCGCCATTCTGGCCGCCGCTTCTCTTCTGGCTGTCTCATGCCTCGAGAAGGAGCCGGGAGATGCAATCCGCACCGAGAACGCCATGCAGACATACGCAGAGGCGGAGCAGGTGCTCGTGGGCATCTACGCAGACTGGAAGAGTTCGGCCCTGTACAGCGGCCTGCTGACTCTTCTCCCGGACATCCAGTCCGACCTCGTGTACGCCATCAACGGTAACACGAACACCTACGTCGACATCTGGCAGTGGGACATCCTTCCTACCAACAGATACGTCGAGGCCGTCTACGCGGCGCTCTACGGCGTCATCGGAGACTGCAACTTCTTCCTGGACAAGCTTCCTGCCCTCCGCAAGAGCATCAAGGACGACAACCAGCTCGCCGTCCTGGTGGACTTCGAGGGAGAGGTGAGGGTATCCAGGGCTCTCGCATACTCGGAGCTCATCAAATGCTTCTGCAAGGCCTATGACCCTGCAACTGCCGAAAACGAGCTCGGTGTGGTGCTCGTAAGCCGCTACGACGGCAGCGAGCCGACCGTCAGGGCTTCGCTCAAGGAATCGTACGAATTCGTGCTCGCCGACCTCGAGAAGGCAGAGGAACTTCTCCTCGAGGAGGATGACCTCGGATACAACAGCGTCTACTTCACCCTCTCGACCGCGCAGGCCCTCCACGCAAGGGTAGCGCTCTACATGCAGGACTGGGACGCAGCCATCAAGTACTCGACCCTCGTCCTGGACAAGAAGGACAAGTACGAACTCTCGAGCGCCAAGACCATCTACACCGCCGCCAACGAGTCATACTTCTCATACCTCTGGACCCATGACTCAGGCTTCGAGGTGATATGGAAGATAGGTTTCACCAACACCTCGTTCGGAGGTACGCTCGGTTCTCCTTTCCTCCACCTCACCACCGACTATGCGCACTACTATCCTGACTTCGTCCCAGCCGGATCGGTGCTCGCTGCGTACGAAGCTACAGACCTCAGGTATGACTCATACTTCGCAAACGTCACCACTGGCCACAGCCACAACCTGACATGGCCGGTGCTCGTGAAGTACTTCGGAAACAGGAACTTCATAGAGAGCAGCAACCTCTACGAGCTCAACATGCCGAAACCGTTCCGTCTCGCGGAGCAGTTCCTCATCAGGGCCGAGGCGTACTGCCAGAAGGGTGAGTATTCGAAGGGCTCGGCCGACCTTAGCACCCTGCGCAAGGCAAGGTTCTCTGCAGGCGGATCGATCAACGTCAACTCCGAGAACTGGCTCGACACCATCAGCGACGAGCGAATGAGGGAACTCTACATGGAAGGCTTCCGTCTCCAGGACCTCAAGCGCTGGCACAGAGGCTTCGAGCGTACGCCGCAGTCCGAGTCCCTCTCCGAGGGCAGCTCGCTCAAGGTAGAGGCCGACGCGGCTCTCTTCGTATGGCCTATCCCTAAGCATGAGCTCGAGTCTCCGGGGTCTCAGATCCAACCTAACGAAAGCAACAAGTAAGATGATGAAGGAACTGATCAAATATATATGCGCCGCGGTGCTTCTCGCAGCGTCCCTTACAGGATGCCACGAGAACTACATCACCTACCATGACAACGAGTACGTGATGTTCGCAGACACCGCGAAGATGTATGTCGTACGCGAGGACATCCCTTCAATCGAGGTTCCGATCGCATCGACAGTCGCCTGCGACTATGACCGCCACTTCGCCGTAGAGGTCGTCACATCCTCATCGTCGGCAGTGCTCGGCAGGGACTTCACCCTCGAGTCTAACAATTTCACCATCCCTGCAGGGGAGAGGGTAGGATACGTGAAGGTGGTCGGCAACCTGGACAACCTCAAGTCAAGGCAGGAGGTCGACATCACCCTCAAGCTCGTGATGCCGGACCGTCTCGTGATGCCTCTCTACGGTGACGAGACCATCGTACACCTGAGGCGTTCGCACAAGTTCCACCGCGACGACTTCACCGGTTGGGCAGTCGTATCGTCGATGTTCCTCTACGAGTACTCGCTCTCGAGAAGGTTCCAGCGTCTGATTCAGACCTCGGCCGATCCAGACGACGAGAACGGAGTCATCCTGCATGACTTCATGGCCGACGGCTATGACGTGAGGATATCCTTCGACGACGAGACCGACCCTGTGAACCCATCCATCACCATGCCGTCCGACCAGGTCGCCAGCGACGAGGCTTCGATTTTCGGTATGGTTCACGGCGACAACCACATCCTCATTGAGGGCAGCAACCAGGGTCCGAGCTACTTCTTCAGCTATGAGAAGATAGCGGTGCTCGTGAACAGGTTCTATGTCCAGAAGATAGGAGATGAAGTCGGAACAGTAGGCCATTTCCTCACCGAGATCGACTGGGTGAGCGACGAAGAGGCCGAGCGACTCAAGAGAGAAGACGGAATGTAAAGAATGATGAATATGAAAAGATTTATATACGTACTGTGCGCAGCCGCAGCGGGCCTCATGGCTCTTTCTTGCGGCCCGAAGAACCCATCTGGAAGCGACGAGCCTAAGGAGCCAGTGTTCCCTGCTGCCATCAGCAAGGACATAAATCCTGGCGAACACGTGAACATCTCGTTCACTGCCACTCACGACTGGGAGCTCAGCATCCCGAGGGAGTCGCTCGCTTGGTTCTATATCGACGACAACGGAATGAAGGAGTACAAGGTCAAGGGCTCCAAGGGCAGTGTCACCGTATCCGTACATGCGGAGAACGTGGAGAGCAACTACGAGCGCAGAAGCTGCGTCGTAACCCTCAAGATGGGAGGAAAGTCTGCCGACATCGCGACCATCTCCCTCGTGCCTCAGAGCCGAACCATCACAATCTTCGAAGCCGACACCGATGCCGACGGCAGGTTCGTGGTAGTGGGCAGCGGCGAGTATGAGTACAAGACCACCAGGAGCGATGCTCTCTCTCTGCGCTGGCCTAAGGGTCTCTCGTCGTTCAGTCTCCCTATCAAGGTGGAGTCGAACTTCGAGTGGGCAGTGAAGAATGACCATCCGGAGTGGCTCGAGCTCACAAAGACCACCTCGGAAGGAGACGTGACCACCCTCGTGCTCAAGGGCGTCCCAAGCAAGTATCCTATGGACCAGGCCAGCGGAAAGATCAGCTTCACCGACCTCAAGACCGGCGAAGTCATCTACCAGGCGGAAGTTACCATCCCAGGATGCAAGGATATAGTTTATACAGACATGTCAGGCAGCAGGATCGAGCTGAACATACTCGGAGAGTACGACAGCAACGGAGTGATGATGTCGTACTATTCCTTCCACCTCACCAGCACCCTCGAGACCGAGGTGTTCGTGGTCGAGAAGAACGGCAGCTCTTATGTGCGTCCAGAGAATCCATGGCTCTCAGTGATGATAGGCTATCCTGAAGGCAAGCCTGGCGAGAACGTCATCCAGGACAGGATAATCAGCCTCTCTGCAGGTCAGAACATAGCCCCTGAGCGCACTGCTTACGTAGTCGCTGTTCCAGGCTATGTGCTCGAATCAAGCGATATAAACGCCATTGCAGCCAAGTACACCGTGGCTGAGGTAAGGCAGGCAGGACTCGACCCAGAGTCTGGATGGAATGCAATCATGCCTGTGAATTCAGAATTCCAGATGGCCATCAAGGGTGCAGGAATACATCGCACCGCATCGTCCGAGGCTCACTACACCGAGCTATCTTCGAAGTTCGGAACCAACGAGATCTACACCCTCGAGTACAACAACTGGTTCTCTTATGAAGGTGCAGAACTTCTCTCGCAGAAGGAGATCGCCGATGTGAAATATTACCTCGCAGACGGTTCAGACGAGAACTATGACGGCAACCTCGCAGTCGTGAACAACGACTCGGAGCGCAAGGATGTGTTCAACGTGAACATCGAATACTTCGAGGAGGGCCTCGAGGAGGCTGTCGTTCTCTATGACAACGCAGACAAGGTGATCGCTGTCATCCTCTGCCGACTCAGCGAGAGCTACTGGCCAGACGTGAAGTTCACCGACATAAGGTTCGTCGCATACGACCTCGTGGGCGAGGACGGTGACCCTGACGGAAACATCCTCCCTCAGAACGTGCTCCTCGAGAGACTCAGCTCTGGCGAGATCTATGACCAGTACAAGTCATACGGCATTCCTGTATGGCGCCTCGTATACTACACGAGGACCTCGGAGAGGAATGCGATGATATATGTTCCACCATTCCCGATGGGAAGCGAGGATGCGATCGAGCGTCATCCCGATCCATCATGGATGAACGTGGAGGGCGCACTCTCGGAGAAGGGTCTCCCATACATCCACGTCACCATGAACGACAAGCTTCCTGAGACCGGCAACGTCGGACACATCGTGCTTCGCGGCGGCGGAAGGCCACTCTTCGTGCTCGTATGCGAGAGGGAATTCATGAACAACTAAGAGGAATGAAGATTTTTGAAAGAATAGGCGGGCTTCTTCTGCTCGCGACCGTCCTTCTTGCGGGATCATGCAACAAGAACGAGCAGCCGGACTACGACGGCGGATATGGCTACGTTCAGTTCATGGTCTACAAGGACGCATCCTACGAAACCAAGGCGGTGCAGAGCCAGCTGGAGTATCTCTCGCAGGCATGCAAGCTCAAGGTGACCATGGTCTACGAGGACGAGACCCTCACCCAGACACTCGTGCTCCAGAAATCGGACGACGAGAGCGCTGAGTACGGTCTCCAGAGCGACAAGCTCAAGCTCTACAAGGGCGACTACGAGGTCATCAGCTACATGCTCTACGATGCCCTCGACCAGGAGCTCTATATCGGTATTCCTGATGCTGCCGAGTTCAGCGTGGTGCCGGGCAGCATAGTAAGGCATGACCTCACCGCGAACGTAATCGGACGCGGAAAGGTGCAGCTCAGCTTCACCAAAGACCTCTCAGGCTTCGAGAACATCCCAACGAAGTCCACATCCCGCGAGTATACCTTCGACGAGATCAGGTATGTCGACATCACCGTCGCCAACAAGAAGACCAACGAGCGCGTAAGCTGGGAGAAGATAAAGACCAAGTTCGCCGTCGTCTTCGACGAGGAGAAGGGAGGCGGATACCAGACCTCCGTGCTCACCACGGAGAAGCCTCTCGAGCTCAAGGCAGGCGAGTGGAAGGTAGTTTCATACAACACATACACGAGTAGCAAGGTGCTCCTCGAGAGCAACGGCAAGCCCGCGTTGTCCGACTTCAGCGTCGCAGACAACAAGACCACGGAGGCGAAGGTCGCTCTCACCCTCTACGAGGCAGACGAGTACATCAAGGACTACTATGCCCTCTACGAGATATGGCAGTCCCTCAACGGCCCTGAATGGTCATACAACGGCACCGACTTCCCACGCGGTGCAAACTGGGACTTCAACAAGGACCCTGACCTCTGGGGCGACCAGCCGGGTGTCGAGATCTACTCGAACGGCCGCGTGGCGATGATCAACCTCGAAGGCTTCAACTTCGGAGGACATCTCCCTGCTGCCATCGGCCAGCTCGACCAGCTCAATCAGCTATACCTCGGCAACCACAACGACCCCAGCTTCCTCCCTTATGACCCGAGCGTGGATCCGTCGCTTTCTACGGCGACTCTCTTCGAGCGTCACAAGAAGCGCATGGCATCGCTCTGGGAGCCTACTCCTATGTCCGAGCCTGTCGCCCGCGCACTGAAGGAGAACGGAATCGAGATTCCGGAGATCGCGATGTACGACACCAAGCGCGAGGACCAGCTCATCGACATGGCCAGCGGCAACACCATACGTGAGATCAGACTCATGGACAATGTACACGGAGTATATTCCAACTCGCTCCAGAGCATCGACCCTGCCATCGGCAAGCTCAAGAACCTCCAGTATCTCTTCATCGCGAACAGCACCCTCGCTTCGCTTCCTGACGAGTTCTCGGAGCTCAGCGCACTCACCGACTTCGAGATCTACAACTGTCCGAAGATGGTCGAGTTCCCGATGGCTGTATGCAAGCTCCCAGAGCTAGTGGCGGTGAACATCTCCAACAATGCACAGTGGAGCCCGGAGGAGATTCTCAAGGGACTCAAGGGCCTTGCTACAGGTCCGTCCGCAGCGAAGATCCAGATTCTCTACATGAGCCAGAACAGGCTTGAGGAACTCCCTGAGGAGGTGAAGAACTTCAAGGCCATGGGCCTCTTCGACGCGAGAAGCAACAAGCTCAGGAAGGTGAATCCTTTCGGTCATAAGATCAACCTCGTGGACTGCTATCTCGACGACAACCAGATCACCGAGATAGGCGTGGACGAGCAGGGCTTCTTCTGCGGCATCGAGGACATCGAGACCTTCTCCGCAAGCTACAACAAGATGACCAGGTTCCCGGACATCTTCAGCGCGAAGTCCATGTTCACGATGGGCTCGGTGGACTTCTCGTACAACCAGATCACGGAGGTCGAGAACGAGGGCAACGGCTACAAGGGCATCAAGGTTTCGACCCTCACCCTTGCCAATAACCCTCTCACCGTCTTCCCTGTGGCCTTCTGCGAGTCCGAGTCATCCGTCGCATACTTCAACATGAGAGGCTGTCTCCTCGAAGAAATCCCTGAGGCTGCGTTCGACGGCAAGACGATGATCAACACGACATCCCTCGACCTCAGCTACAACCACCTCAAGGAACTCCCTGAGAAGAGCTTCAACTCTCTGAACGTGCCATACCTTTACGGCGTGGACCTGGGCAACAACCGTTTCTCGAAGTTCCCATGGTCATGTCTCGACTCAGCCTACCTCACCGTCCTCTCGCTCCGCAGCCAGAGGGACGCCAGCGGCAACAGGTGCTTCCGCGACTGGCCTACCGGCATCTACCAGCACAAGGGTCTCAGGGGCCTCTATCTCGGCTCCAACGACCTCAGGAAGGTGGCTGACACGATCTCTCCTCTGTGCTACTATCTCGATATCAGCGACAACCCTAACATCTCGTTCGATGCTTCCGACATCTGCTACGAGTGGCGCGTGGGTGCGTACTACCTGATCTACGACAAGACGCAGAATATCATCAACTGTGACTACATGCTCGAATAATGAAGAAGACCACATATTACATAATATCAGCGATCGTTGCACTGGGCCTCGTAGCCTGCCAGCCGCGCGAGACTGCCGTCGAGTTCAAGATCGACCTCGACAGCATCACCGCCGAGGCCGAGGGCGGAGACTTCGGTGTGTCGCTCAGCTCTTCCGAGTCATGGATGGCTTCCACCGACAATCCATGGATCACCATCTCTCCAGCTAACGGACCGGCATCGGCAGAGTGCGTCATCAGCATCGACTCAACCGTCGTGAGCACCCCGAGAAGCGGCCTCGTGCGCTTCAAGAACCGCGTTTCAGGCGTGAGCAGGGACATCAGGGTCAGTCAGGACGGCTATGGATACAACATCTCCCTCGCCGAGAGCGAGGTCAAGATAGGCAACTACGCATACGTGGACAAGCGTGTGTTCGAGGTCAAGGTGAGGACCAACGTACCTTTCAGGGTGGACATCCCATCGGCAGCCAAGAACTGGCTCAGCTGCGAGGAGCCTGAATTCAACATCGACAGGGGAGCTCGTCCTCGCGAGGTGACCCTCAAGTTCAAGTGGGGAGTCAATTCCGTTCCGCTCAGCAGGGAGGCGAAGGTTTCCTTCGTGCCGCTCGCCGGATGGAACGTGGACTCGGCTGATGCGCTCGACGTGCTCCAGGCCGCAGCTCCGGAAATCACCATCGGCCATGAGGGTGACTCCATCGTCGTACTCTCCATCGCACGCAACCTCAACTGCCTCCAGGAAATCAACCAGGCGGAGGCGATGCGCGACTGGGACAACGTAACCCTCTGGGAGTCGACCGACCCTGGCTATACGCCTTCGAAGGCAGGCCGCGTGAAGTCGGCGAAGTTCACTCTCTTCGAGACCACAGAGGAATTGCCATACGAGGTACAGTACCTTACCGAGGCCGAGGAACTTGTGTTCTTCTCGAACTCGAACTCCTTCCTCTATGACATCAGCATGGGCGATAACATATGCAAGCTCACAAATCTGAAGAGACTCACAGTCTCTGCATACGGACTTAGCGACCTTCCTGAATCGTTCAGGAACCTCAGGAACCTCGAGTGGCTCGACCTCAGCGGCAACAACTTCGGAAAGCTCCCTGACGTTCTCACCAAGGAGAACTTCCCTAAGCTCCACGCACTCCTGCTCAACACCTGCCAGAGGGACTACATCCTCGACCTGAACAACACGATCAGCGAGAGGCTCGGAGGATTCAAAGGTCCGTTCCCTAGGCGTCTGCTCGAGTGGGAGAAGCTCGACACTCTCCGTCTCTCGGTGAACTTCATCGAGGGCGAGATGCCAGACATGCTCGACTATGAGGTTAAGTATACCGAGGCCGACTGCGCTCAGATGAACCTTCCAACCACTTTGGTGGGCACTCCGAAGGTACTTCCAAACGCGAAGTTCTTCGCATTCAACCTCAACCGCATGTACGGAAGCCTTCCTGACTGGGTTCTCTACCATCCGAACCTCATCTCATGGGAACCATACATGCTCTGCTACCCTCAGGAGGGACACGCAAGCAACGGCACCGCGGCATATTTCAACAACGTGCCTGCGAACATGGACTATTACTGGACCTTCTATGAAGGTTACAAGGAACATCAAGACATTTATATCGGAGACTGATGAAGATTGCAAGATACATAATGCTCGCGCTATCCTTCGCCGCCCTTGCCTCGTGCAGTAGCGTGGTGGAGATCGACGAGGAGATTTCGATAAAGGATGCCGCCGTGAAGGGAGAGCTTCTCGTGAAGTTCAGCCCTGAGGTCGCGGACATACTCGAGTCGGCCATCCCGACCAAGGCCGGAATCCCGTCCGTGGATGAGATTTTCGACATCGCCGGAGCATACGAGTTCGAGCGCGTGTTCCCTGTGGATCCGCGCAACGAGGAGCGCACCCGTGAGGCCGGACTGCATCTGTGGTACATCGTGCGCTTCGACGCGGCGAATGACATCGAGGAGGTGGGACGTCGTCTCGCAGCCCTCGGAGAGGTGAGCGGAGTCGAGTACAACCACACCATCAAGCGCGCCTACAACCCCGAGAAACGTGCGATTCCTTTCGACATCTCGGCCGTCCCGGTGACCAAGGCGCAGGGCGGCGTGTTCGATGATCCTATGCTCAGTCTCCAGTGGAACCTCATCAATACAGGCGACCTCTGGGAGAGGGGATTTGCTGCTGGTGCGGACGTCAATGCCGTAAGTGCATGGGAAGAGTGTACCGGCGACCCTTCGGTCATCGTGGCAATCGTGGACGAAGGCGTTTTCTATGACCATCCTGACCTCAGGGCCAACATGTGGCACAACGAGGGCGAGATCTTCGCATCCGAGCAGGACAACGACGGAAACGGCTACACAGGTGACTACTACGGATACAACTTCGTGAAGGAGACCGGACAGATCTCATACTCGCTCAGCGCTGACACCGGCCACGGCACCCATGTCGCAGGCGTCATCGCAGCGCAGAACAGCAACGGCGTCGGAATCAGTTCCATCGCCGGCGGCAACGGTTCGAAGCCTGGAGTGAAGATCATGTCATGTCAGATCTTCAGCGGCAACTACGTGGCATCCATACTCGCAGAGGTGAAGGCTATCAAGTACGCAGCCGACAACGGTGCAGTGATACTCCAGTGCAGCTGGGGCTACACCTCGAGCAAGGCGAACCAGTACGACTGGGCACCTATGTACAGTACCGACGACGAGTGGATGACCGACTGTCCGATCGAGAAGGACGCCCTCTTCTACTTCGTGCATACCGCAGGTTCGCCGAACGGTCCCATCGAGGGCGGCATAGGAGTGTTCGCTGCCGGCAACGAGAGCGCTGGGGCAGCCGGATATCCAGGCGCATACGACGATTTCGTGTCCGTCATCGGAACCGCTCCGGATCTCACCCCTGCGGTGTACACCAACTACGGAACAGGTTCGAATATCTGCGCGCCTGGCGGTGACCAGGACTACTTCTACGACTATGAGAAGGACGGCATGTACGGAGAGATCGGATGCATACTCTCGACCGTCCCTTACCATATCTCCGAGTCCGGATACGCATACATGGAGGGAAGCTCGATGGCTACTCCGCACGTGTCATCGGCACTTGCGCTAGCAATCTCGTACGCGGCCCAGAACCATCGTCATCTCAAGGCTGACGAATACAAGAAGTTGCTCGAGGAGAGCGCATCTCCCATAGACGAGAACGTGCTCACCGGTCCGAAGTACTACTACAAGTACGTCGCGGACCTGGGCCAGAACCAGAAGAAGAAAATGGAGCTGGATGGCTTCAGGGGAAGGATGGGAGCAGGACAGCTCAATGTCGGGAAGTTCCTCGGCGCGGTCAAGGGCGCAGGCGTCCCTATGGTGTTCCCTAACGTATACGTGGCTCCGGGAGCGAGCGTCAAGATCGACGCGGCACGCTATTTTGACGCGGTCGGCGCTGCTTCGGTGGCGGTCAAGGACTCATCGATCGCAGACGCGAGCGTAACAGGCAGCGTCATCACCTTCGTGGGCAAGAGCGAGGGCGTGACATCGGCTGTCGTCAGCGCCGGAGGAGAGAACAGGACCATCACCGTCACCGTCCGCAAGGGTAGCGGCGCAGGCTGGCTTTAATCGACCGTAAAGAAGAAGAGAATGAAGAGAATTATCATAGCAATATTATTCGCTCTCGCTGCAGTGGCATGCGAGAAACCTGCACCGGAGAAGGTCGAGGAGCAGCTTCACGTCAGCTTCACCAACGTTTCCGGTGACTGGGAGCTCAAGCAGTGGAAGGGCAGCGAAGTTGAACCAGGCTTTGTCGTGGTCAAGCTCAAGAAGGACAAGACCTTCGTGCTGTCCCAGTCCGTAGGATCGATGTACCCAACGGAGTACACGGGTGAGTATAACCTGATCGAGGATGACTACGGCACTGCGATAAGGGGTATCTACGACTACACATACGAGTACTGGGAGCATAGGTACTACGTGACTTCTCTCACCGAGTCAGAGATGCAATGGACTTCGGCAGACGATGCCGAGGACGTATACATCTACAGCAGGATAGACTGATACTTTCATATTCAGAGAATGAAGAACATACGGATCATATTCATCGCAGCGCTGCTGCTGTTGGGCCACGCCGCGCAGGCGCAGATAAGGATGCTGCCGCACGAGAGAGTCGACAGCCTGGCGGCGGCGCGCCGTACAGAATGGTGCGATGACAGGGTGGTCTTCGACTCTCTGACCATACACACGCCGCAGGTGCATCAGAAGGACGCACCCATCGTGGCCGCCTTCCGCTTCAGGAACGTCGGTCCCGCGGCCCTCACATTGGAGAGGGTGGAGACTTCGTGCTCGTGCGTGAGGGCCGCCCTCTCCGCACAGGTAGTCGAGCCGGGCGAGGAGTGCGTCGTTGACGTCGTCTACCTCCAGAGGGGACATCCCGGACGTCATGACAGGTATATCTATATCTATTTGGAAGGAGAAAGGCCACTTGCGCTGCTTACCTTATGCAGCGACGTGCTCGAATAAGCCTGATTTTTGAGTTCGCGCCACCGGCTGGCAGACGGGAAGATACCGAGTCCAAAGAAATGCTATATTTGTAGAAGAAAGAACAAAGAAAACAGCAACGATGACGCTATTTGAAGCAATACAGGCACGCCATTCTGTACGTGCATATAAGGAAGAGGCCCTGAGGCCAGAGGCAATAGCCGTACTCAAGGAGAAGGTCGAGGAGGTCAACCGCAAGGGCAATCTCCACGTCCAGCTCGTCCTCGACGAACCGAAGGCATTCAAGTCTCCTATGGCACGGTACGGCAACTTCAGGGGAGTGAGCAGCTACCTCGTGATGGCCGGCAAGCCCGGCGAAGTCGACGGAGTAAGCTTCGAGGAGAGGGTCGGCTACTACGGCGAGCTTCTCGTCCTCACCGCCATGACCATGGGCGTCAACAGCTGCTGGGTCGGCTTGACCTACGGAAAGGTCGAAGGTGCGTACACTCTCGAAAAGGGTGAGAAGATATCCTGCGTGATCTCGCTCGGATACGGAGTGGACCAGGGCCATGACCACAAGCGCAAGAGCCCTGAGCAGGTGAGCAACGTCGGTCCTGACAGCCCGGCTTGGTTCAAGGCCGGAGTTGACGCCGCGCTTCTCGCGCCGACCGCTGTGAACCAGCAGAAGTTCAGGTTCACCTTGAAGCCTTCCGCAGACGGCACCAAGGCAAAGGTCATCGCCGACAAGACCTTCGCACTTTCCGGATACACCCTCGTCGACCTCGGTATCGTGAAGTTCCATTTCGAGCTCGCCGCCGGCACCGAAAACTTCGACTGGGAGTAAAACAAGAGGACTATGATACGAATGTACAGATATTCGGAAGGGGAGTGCTCGTTCATCATGATCGATGGGCGGGATGTAGAGATTCCGAGGTTCCGCACGCGCAAGGCGATCCATGCGCTTTGCCTGATGAATTCAGCGTCAGGCATCGTCATCATGGACCATCCGACCGACAAGGACGCTGCCGACTTCCGTATGGATTTCTACAGTGCGGACGGTGAGCTGCGAGAAATGGATTTATCCGGTGCGGACGGCACGCCGCAGGGATTACATGATGCGGACGGCGAGCTGAGAGGGATGGACCGCAGTGCTGCGATGTGCGCAGTGGCATTTGCCGACCTGCTTGGAATCAAGCCTTTTCACTCGAAGGAATACCGTTTCGAGGCGGCGCACGGCATCCATGAGGCCTTCATAGACTCTCACCTTGGGGAGTGCAAGGAAGTGCGCCTCGACGCCGATCCGGCTCTTGGTGCGACGCTCTGCGAGGGCGAATTCGAATAGATTCATGAAGAAGATCTGCGCATTCATAACCCGCTACATGGCGGTCATCGTCGTGATGCTCCACAATATGTGCGGATATGGGCTCGGCTACATGGTCGGCGGTCTGCTCGAACTCAGTCCGAAGCAGCGCACCGCAATCAGCGTCGAGGTCGGCATGCAGAATTCAGGTCTGGCCTGCAGTCTCGCTGCCACCCATTTCCCGGCACTTGCCATGGCCGCAGTTCCTGGCGCGGTCTTCAGCGTATGGCACAACATCTCCGGCGCCCTCGTCGCCAAACTTTTCTCCAAGAGAAATTAATTCACTTTTGAATAAATTTTACTTTTAAATAAACTTTCGTTATGTTTGCATCATGATATCAAATGCAGACAAACGAAGGATGACAGCTGCCAAACAGATTGAGGCAGCGATGGAGAGGAAGGGGTTCAGCAGAAGTCAGCTTGCTGAGGCCATGGGGCGCAGCCGTTCTGATGTGACAAAATGGCTTGGAGGAAACCATAATTTCACGAATGACCTTCTGGCAGAACTGTCACAGGTCCTCGGAGAGGAAATAACCGGCGTTTCGAGTCTGGTGACTGGATATGACGGGGCTTGCGCCGATGACAGCGTACTTCGCGAGCCGGCATGTGGCGTAATATACCTGGACAGCCAGACTTACAATCAGGCAGAAATCAATGCCAGTGCCAACGGCATGGACATCATATCTTATGTCAGATCGCTTATATCCAAGGATTCCAGGAAACAGATTGAATTGCCGAAGATAGATCTTGATAAGATTCCAGGAAGGCTGGCGAAGAAATATTCGGGTTATGTGGATTACAAGACTGCAGAGTCCAACTTTGACGATGATAGATTCAACAGGATATGGAACAAGTAAAGATATTTCTTGACACGAATATCCTGATTGATTACTATACCGGCAGGATGGAGGACGGAGTGGCGGAAAAGATAGTCATCGCAGGCGATGCTCCTTGTTTCCAATTATGCATTTCCGTATTGACCGGCGTAAACGTGATGTATGTCACCAAGAAATTCAACAGGCCTATCTCGGCGTCTCTTCTCCACCGTATGTTCACGATCTTACCGATGACGGCGAATCAGTGGGAGAAGTCGCTCGTCTCTGATATCGCGGATCCTGAGGATGCGCTTCAGATGGCGTGTGCTGAAGAAAATGCCTGCCAGGTGTTCATCACACGAGACAGGCATATTCGAAATATTCAATCCGCTATGCTCAAAATCCTCTCTCCGGAGGAATTCATCGCGGAGATCACTGCTTAGGTGTTACTCATCTATCTCCCATCAATCTTTAAGCCTTTCCTTCACATCTGCACCAGAGCCGCGACCTCGATACAGGTTTCCATTTGCATTGAATCTGTAATATGCAGAGAGTTTGATGTTTTGCGGATTCGTACTGTTCGTCTGGTAAATCATGTAACTGCCATAATCAGTAACTGAGTCTTCTGACATCTTATTCAAAAGATCACTGGCGGAAATACGGAATACAAGTTTTCCATCAAGGAAAGCTTTCTGAACGGCGAACTCAAGGAGCCAGATATTTTTCATGAGCTGTGTATTATCATAGCTCATTCGACTCCTGAACTGGAAATTGGATTCCAGTTGCCACGGATTCAGCCTGTCCGAGCCGAAGCTAAACACATTGGAAGCATAGAAAAAGAACATCGGTTTATTGAACATCTCTTTTCGAAAACCATCCCTCACCCTATCATCCTCGAGGGTCAGCTTCAGGAACTGCTGGGTAACACCTGCGGTATATCTAGGCTGCCAGAATGAAACCTTGGGAGATACGTCCAGATACACCGAATAGCTACGGACAGGTGTCCCCAGATTCTGCGACTTCAGCAATATCGTGCCCTGGTCATTATATCGGCAAGCCCACTTGAGAATCTTATTGGATGCATTCAAATATTCTGTCCCAAGAGTCAGCCATTTGTAGTTCATCATAAGAGACACCATATGATTCACCGTGTTCCTCAGTTTCGGATTACCAGCTTCATATACATATCGGCTCCTATACTCCATCCTGTCGCTCATCTGCGAAAATGATGGTCGCGTAGTCTTCACCGAGTAGTTGAAAGACAGCGTAAGGTCAGAAATTGTCCTGCCCCATGATAAATACGGGAAGACGGCGTCCTGTCGACGTAGCAAATCGTTTCTCGGATCCATTTGATCCGTATAATCCATCAATATATGTTCATATCTCAGTCCAGCGGCGACCTTACCCCACGATGAATCGAATGAATAGTCAGAAAAAAGTGAAAACAAAGACTCATGGACTGATGAATTCGCGTCTGTCAGAAAGGGCAGGTTAGCCATATAGCTGTTCCTGCTGTTGACGAAAGTATCCTCGGTTCCAATCTTCAGAAGTCCCCTCCATACTCTACGTGAGGCAACAAATTTTGTGGCGTACATCGCGTTACGGGCATGAGACTCCGTACAGAAATCCCTGTCATCAACGGAACTCTCCTCGGTAATCCGGTTACTCTGTGTACTAGACTGAATCTGCAAATCAATATTCCAATCCAACTCCCACTCTTTCACATGTCCCAGATAATATGAATTGGCAACTAGCCCCCATTTCTTCGGACATATCATCCTATCATTGGAAATAAGATGCATCTCATGAAAACCGTTTTGATATACATCCTCATCCATCATAGTATTTCCGCGAGAGAACAAGTTATCGGAGAACTGTATCATCGCCCCAAATGAGTGAGATTCATTGAGGGCCCAGTCTGTGCCGAGTTTTGCGTCAATATCCATGCTTTCGCGCTCAGCCTTTATACTCCCTCGTTGTTCATGGAACAAATCCTCACGGAATGTCGCTCCAGCCATGTTACTTTGCTGGTAATGTCTAAACGAGCCCAGATTTAACCCTCCGAAGACGTCCATCTTTTTTCTTCTGTAGCTCATGTTCAGACTTGCTGAAGGATCAGTACCTTTATGCATGGTATACTGGCAGAGAGAACTCTTGACATCTGCTGCGAAGCCCTCTCCAAACCGTTTAGTAATGATCTTGACCACGGAATTGACCGATGCATCATATTCCGCTCCTGGTGAGTTGATCACTTCGACGCTCCTTATCTGCTCTGAGTTGATGCGTCCAAGCTCAGTGATGTCGGTGAGTCTTCTACCATTCAGATAATAAACAGGAACTCCTTTGCCCAAGACTTCCAGACCATTTCCTGTCCTCACCATTCCGCTTACTCGTCCAAGTACATCCTCAGCTGTTCCAACATGTTCAAGCACTGACCCCGCAACCTTCGTTTCTACAGAATTTGTCTTGATCCTGGTGCGAGGGACTTCAGCCAAAATTACAGATTCGTTCAGCCTGTATTCTGTCTTAAGGCTATCATCCTGAGCCGAAGCGCATACCAGTTCCATGACAGATGGTATGAACAGACAGCTGGCTGTAATAACAAACATTTTGATTCTTTCCATGACTCTTACATTTTTGCGCAAAAGTATGAGCCACTATCGAACGCCCAAAGCACTAGGGACACATAGAAAAGACGGCGGGACAAATGTTGACCCTGACGCCTCTTTACGAAACATATCAATTTCTTTCCATTTATCCCGATTGACATCCATACAGAGTATATGCCTTTGAACCGAGGTAAAAAGAATACTACATTTGTCGGAAAGAAGATCACACACGCTATGAACAGAATGAAGAGAAATATACCCGGAACGATCATCCTGGATTATCTTTACATCAGCATAGGTCTCTTCCTGATGATCGTCTTGCTGGAACCATTCGGCACCCGTGACTTCATCTCGAGTAACAGTACACCATATCTTTTCTACGTAGTTGAAGGTATTTCGTTCTTCTGCATATTCATGATCAGCGAGCTAATCGCCACCTTCTGCGTCGGTGTTCCTGTTGACTATTCACAGCCTTTGGACTATCAGTTCCGTCGCCTTGCCGCATTGGCAATACCGTGTCTGCTTCTGAATGCACTGTTCGATGGATTGTTCTTCTGCGTTCTCAATTGGGGATGGTCACGTCTGTATTATTATTGGACCTTGAAAGACGGCACCCTTACCTTAAGATGGTTCTTCCGGGACCTCAGGCAGTCGTTATCAGTCGGGATCTTCATCTCTGCATATTATGCATTCATAACCCACTGTAGGATGCAGAAATACCAGATATCTGAACTCACATCCTTGAATACGCTGCTTGAAGCAGAACAAAAACGAATCAGCGAAAGAAAAGATGAGAAGATTCTCCTGCATGGGGATAGCAAAGACACTCTCATACTGAATCCCATGGACATATTATACCTGGAATCTGTAGGCAACTACCTTGACATCGTTTACTTAGAGCAAGACCAGACGGTAAGGAAGAGGATACGATGCTCACTTAAGGACGCAGAAACAACCCTGCTGACATGTCCTTCTATAGTCCATGTCCACAGGGCTTTTCTTGTGAATATTAATTATATAACTCAGATCAGCGGTAACGCTGCCGGATACAAATTGGAGCTCTTCGGGTGCGACAAGGTACTTCCTGTATCAAAAGCCAATATCGCAACCTTCCGTGACAAGATTAAGAGCTTGTCTCTATAGTGTTACTTCTTCAGGGAATTGAAGATCTGCCTGATGGCCTGGGCCTCTTCGGTCTCGTCGATGGTCTTCCTGATCCTTTCAGGAGAAGGTGCGAAGACATGGTTGAGGAAACCAACTGAAACGGTGGTCGGCTCTGCGTCAGGATGGGACGGGTCGATCACGCGGCCGACGCTCCAGAGCACATAGTTGTCCACCTTGAAGCATGACTTCATGATCTTGGACACTGCAGGTTCGACGAGCAGCGAGATGAGTCCGTCGCTCGAAGCGCCGAGGTAGCTGTATGCCACCTGCTCGAAACGGTCCTGCATCACTACCGAATGGTCAGCCTCGCTCGGGCGGGTGATGGTCATGAAAATTGCGATTCCAAGCACCACGGCGAGCGCCAGTGCCAGTTTGATCTTCTTGTGGGATTTCTTCTTTGCCATATTACTTAATTTACTTTACTACATCCATGAGCTGCTTGCAGATCGCCTGCATACCCTTGATCGATGGGTGGCCATTCTGCTTCTCGATGTCATAGAGCTCGATGAGCTGGACACCGAAATGCTTGCACACCTCGCGGAATGACTCGTTGACGTCTTCCTTGAGCTCAGAGTTGAGGATGGTATAGACGGTCGCGTTCGGATAGATTCGTGCGAGAGCGTCGAGCATGTACGCGAGCGCCGGACGGAGAGAGTTGCAGTCCTCCTTGGTGATGTGTGAATACTTGTACTCACCGACAGGAGCATTTGCCCACGCATCGTTGGTACCGCCGAAGACGAAGATGATATCAGGGTTTCCGAGCTTCCAGAGACGAGAGTTGAAAGAAGAGTTTGCGACGTTCCTTCTTCCGTAGCCAGTGTTGCAGATGGTGGTTCCGCCCCATGAATCATTGACCTCGAGGGTATATCCCATTGCCTCGGCATAGAGGCTCCACCAAGTCTGACCTACCTCGGTCACGTCATTCCTGTCGTTTGGATAGAAAGGTGCCTGGCCTGCTGGATTTGCTCCTTCGAAAGTAGAATACGAATCTCCGAGTACGGAAACCTTCTTGGTCTGCGCATTTGCTGACACTGCGATCATTGAGAGCGCAAGCGCGATTGTGAGAATCTTTTTCATTGTATGTGTGGCTTAAATTTCAATTCTTATATCAGGTTCGAGACGAAGGTCCATCGTACAGCCGTTCATGTAGAAGCCTTGTCCGATGGGAGCGTCCCAATAGCGGACCATGACGAATCCATGATGCTCGTAGAAGGTCTTCGCACGGTTGCTCTTGTTCACATCCAGACGGACGATGCAACCTTCCGGATGCATGCGGCGTGCCTCGGCAATCACCTCTTCCATGAGCTGCTTGCCGAGTCCGAGGCCCTGGTAGCCGGGAATGAGATAGAACTTGTCCAGATACACGACAGGAAGAGTATCGTCACCGCCAGTCGGGCCCTCACCGTGCTCATCGCCGCTGTATGGCTTGAAAGCGCAGTAGCCGACCGGATCGCCGTCAACCCGGACGAGGAGGAAACGCGAACCTTCCTCGCACATCTGGCGGGTCAGGCTCTCGGTGGAGTACATCAGTCCCATCATGTAGCTGTTCTGCTCGTCGGAGTGGATTCCACGGTACGTGACCATGAAAACCTGATCCGCGAGTTTCTGAATGACGGGAATCTGTGCCGTCGATATTTCCTCTATCCTGATGTCCATGAATGCGAATATACTCAGAATTCTTAACTTTGCGTCATGGAAATCACTATTGTCAAAGGTACCGCACCAGATGCGGAGGTGATCGCCGGCTTCCAGCTCGCGATGGCGGAGGAGTCCGAGGGGACAGTCCTCGATCCTGAAACCGTGCGCAGGGGAGTCAGCGCAGTGCTCGCCGACCCGGCGAAGGGCATATACTTCGTCGCCAGGAACGAGGACGGCACCGTCATGGGCAGCCTGCTCGTCACGAAGGAATGGAGCGACTGGAACGACTGCGACTATTGGTGGATCCAGAGCGTCTACGTACGTCCCGAATTCCGGCACCAGGGCGTGTTCAAGGCCCTCTATTCGGAGGTCAGAGCTCAGGCCCAGCAGGCCGGTTCGACTTATCTTCGCCTATATGTAGACAAAGAAAACTCACCCGCCCAGAACACATACAGGAAGCTGGGGATGGGTGAGTGTCACTATCTGATGTTCGAGGAGAAGCTATAGTCTGCCCTCCACGATTCTCTAGAAGAACTTGACGATCTCGTCAATGTTGCGGTGTGCCGGAGTCTTAGGATCGCCAGCCCTGTAACCGAGTGAGATGACTGCCATCACTGCCTCGTTAGGCGGGATGTTGAGAAGGCTCCTGAGCGCAGCTGCGTCGCGCATACCCATGATGAGGGTGTCATAGCCCATAGACCTTGCCTTGAGGATGAAATACGCGTTGCTGAGACCATTGTCATAAGCACCCCAGCCGTCACCGACCTCGTTGAGAGGTCCTTCGCCGAAGGAGCCTGACTTGCCTTTCTCATAGGTTGAGACGATGTGCACAGGTGCTCCCTGGACGTTCTTCTTGT
>NZ_JBAEER010000071.1:0-7379 GCF_056207615.1 Candidatus Cryptobacteroides sp.
CCGAAGACTTGGCTGATTTGTTATTCTCAATGATCCGATCTTCCATGATGGTAATGAATTACCATGCGAAGATCAACAAATAACAAAGACCCGTCAAGACGTCCCCGCGGAGGCGCTTACAAATAAACGAAACTTTGAGTTCGCAGCAGGGAAACAGCATAAAACCTAGAATAGCTTGGCACGAACGACAAAAAACAGCCAATTCTTGGAGTTCGCGCCACCAAAACAGTCCAAAACATCGAAAACACTGCCACGAACGCCAAAAAACAGCCGATTTTTGGAGTTCGTGACAGCACAAGTATAAACCCACCGCGGAAGCAATCCACCGCACGCAAAACCTACCTCCGAGCAGGCCAGCGCAAGCATAACCCACTTATGGATTGACAATCCATCTCCCGCTTCAATGCTGATTGGAAAGTCACGTCGTCAATCTGTTCCCAGTCGAAAGGCCGACGCTCGTTCTTTGCGACCTTGATAAGAGATGTGAAAAATTATCAATTGACAACTTCGTCAGGGATAATTGTTGTATATTAGTAGTTCAAATTAATGGCAATGAGCAAAATGAAAAGTATACTCTCGATAATTTCTGCCGTTGTTTCGGCGCTCCTCGTCACCTCCTCGTGTATCCACAACACGTCGCAGAAGGCTCCGGAAATGGACAGTTCACAGTTCGTACTGATCGGCGAACATATTCCGGATGTGATTTTGGAAATCCGCTACTACAGCACCTTCAATTTCATAGGTGACCGTATTCCAGGCTATCTGGAACCGGTGGCAATCCTTTCCCGTCAAGCAGCAGATTCCCTAAAGGTGGTAAGTGACGAACTCAAGGAACAGGGCTACCTTCTGAAGATTTATGATGCATACCGTCCTCAGTGTGCCGTGGATTACTTTATGGAATGGGCAGAGAATATTGATGACGTGCGCATGAAAGAGTACTTCTACCCAGAGCTGGACAAGTCCGTGCTGGTGCCTCAGGAGTATGTGGCAAGGAAAAGCAGCCACACACGTGGCTCTACCGTTGATTTGACCCTTTTCGACATGAAGCTGCAAAAGGATGTTGACATGGGCTGTACCTTTGATTATTTTGGGATTGCGTCACATCCCGATGTCCAGCCTGGACAGGAGATTGGAGCCTATAGGCCCATCACAGAGGAGCAGTACCGCAACCGCATGATTCTCCAGGAAGCCATGGTGCGACACGGCTTCAAGATTTACGAGTGCGAGTGGTGGCACTTCACCCTCAAAGACGAGCCATTCCCGGACACTTACTTCAATTTCCCAATTTCCATTGGAAGCATCAAATGAGACTGACGATCTTGAGTTGTTCCTTGTGAAAGTTCCTGAATACTAACGAGGTCACACTCTTTTTTACAGTCACGAATCAGCTGTTCTTTCTCTGATACTCAATGTTTGTCGCTCATATCTTCATGTATGTCATTTGAACATTGCCACACTGGCACGAACGACAAAAACAACTCGATTTTTGGAGTTCGCGCCACCAAAACAGCCCGAAACATCGAAAACACTGCCACGAGCGACAAAAACAAGACGATTTTTGTCGTTCGTGACAGCACAAGCATAACCCACGGCCGTATCAGGACAGCGAAAGCCTAAACCCACCGCAGAAGCATTCCACCGCACGCAAAACCTACCTCCGAGCAATCCAGCACAAGCATAAACCCGCCGCCGAAGCGGGCTAGTCAGAGTAGACGTCGTACCTGATTCCGTTTTGCGAAAGGTAGACCATGAAGCGGTCGATCGAGTCAGAGCTATGGAACATCTTCGAGAGCTGGTCCAGGACCGCCGCTGCGCCCTTAAGCCTTAGCACAGTCTCGAGGTCCTTTAGCTTGCAGGACACTTCCCTCTCATATTCGTCCTCGCCGGTCATGATCTGGCAAGCCGGTCCGAGGTCCTGCTGGACCATCCTCACCATTCCGTCTTCCACCTCCAGCCATATCTCCCTGGAAGTTGGCGCATTGTCCTTGTAGATCGTCATAGTCTTGTTGTCTTAAAGGTTCTAGAACTGTTCATAGTCGGTCAGGTCGATGTGCTCATTGCATGTCATGCACTGCAGGATCGCAACGATTCCGATGTGCGATGGGATGAATTTGAAGCAGAATGCTTCGCCGGCCGGCATGTGCGCGACGTGCATCATGTGCAGGGCGCAGAAGGCCTTCGCTCTTTTAGTCTCGACCTCGTTCAGTCTGAAGGTGAATACCTCCTCCTCATTGATGTTTTCCATGATAGATGTTTTTTGATCATTATATAATCCGCATCATTTTGCCACCGTGGCATCCCTGCTCGGTTGGCGCCTCTCCTGGAGGGCTCGCGATGCTTTACGAGTTTCTCGTCGTATGTCTCTCGAAAAAACGCTCGTCGTTTGATTCCAGACGCAGGCTTTCACCGTACACCTCTCATCTCACGTCTCCCATCGAAAGACAGCGCAAATGTATTCCGCATTTTTGACAAGTTTTGTCACAAGCAGAAAAATATTGCGATTTTTCTGCTAACTTCGTGTCCATAAAAATTAGCGACACTATGGACCAACCGAAAATCGAGCGTATGCTCCGCCTGATGAGACTGATGTCGGGCAGCGTGCTCTTCACCATCGATGAGCTCGCGGAGAAGATGGACACTTCGTACAGGACCATCTACCGATATATCGACACCTTCAAGGACGCGGGCTTCGTGGTGGAGAAGGTGCATGGGAACATCTACAGGCTGATGAAGATGCCGAAGGCGTCGAAGGACCTGGAGAAGCTCGTGTATTTTTCCGAGGAGGAGGCGAAGGTGCTGACGAACCTGATTCAGGGGCTCGACCAGTCGAACGGGATGAAGGCGAACCTCTACAAGAAGCTTTCGGCGGTGTACGACGTGACTGCGATCGAGCGGTACACGGACAACAAGAAGGTAGCATACGCGATCCAGACGCTCGAGGAGGCGATTTCCGAGGGCAAGCGCGTCGTCCTTAAGGACTACCAGTCGTCGAATTCGGGGGTTCATGATGTGCTCGTTGAGCCGTACGAGTTCACGGCGGAGTACGTCTGCGTATGGGCATACGACATGGTGAGCCGCTCCAACAAGATGTACAAGATTTCGAGGATCGGCTCGGTGGAGATCCTTCCGGATGGGTGGGAGTTCGAGCCGGAGCACTGCAAGCCGGAGATGGACATTTTCAGGATGAGCGGTCCGACGAAGACCCATGTACGCATCGAGCTCAACCGCAGGGCGCGCAATCTGCTGGTCGAGGAGTTTCCGCTCGCCGAATACGAGCTCATGCAGCTCGCGCCCGACCGCTGGCTGCTTGAGACGGACGTGACCCAGATGGAGGGGGTCGGGCGCTTCGTGATCGGCCTGGCTGCGGACGTTCGAATCGTCGACTCCCCCGCCCTCACCGACTACGTCCGCAGCTACACCCGCTTCATCGAGAGCCTGTAGCCCAGAGGGTCATTCGAAATCTATCTTCTTGTTCTGCCTGCGGTCATAGGCCTTGCGGGACTTGTGCAGGACAGTCCTAGAGGAAACGGGACGTCCATGCGCCCTGATCTCCTCATCGCGCGCCGCCTTTCGGTTAGCGAGCATGAAGTCGTCAAGCGTTATGCGCAGTTTCTTCGGTGCCTTTTTCATTCCCATTGTGAATTTGCTTCTCGTCACACAAAGGTACGACTATTTTGCCGTTGACGATACTTATACTAGCAATACTGCAAGAATATGCCCCAGATGGCGGCGATGTGGCAGATGGTGCCGAGCAGCACGAAGACGTGGAAGACGGTGTGCATGTACGGTTTCTTGTAGATTGAGTAGAAGACCGCGCCGGTGATGTACATGACGCCCTCGGCGATGATCCACAGGCACGCAGCGGCACCAGCGGTTCTCCACAGCGGGCCGAATGCAATCACTCCGGTAAGGCCGAGCAGCACATAGCTGACGGTCTGGATGTGGCTATGGTTCTTGAGCTTGATGAAGCTCGGGATAGTGCCGGCGATGGCCACTCCCCAGATAACGCAGAAAAGGGTGATGCCCCATGCACCTTCGCTGCGAAGAGCGAGCAGGGTGATCGGAGAATAGCTTCCGGCTATGTGCCAGTAGATGGCAGAATGGTCCCACTTTCGGAGGTGCGACTTTGCGTCCCCCTGCGGCAGTGCATGGTACACGGTAGAGGCAACGTAGGAGCTCAACATGCCGAAAAGGTAGAGCGCAACCGACCACCGCACCCATGCGTCTCCACCGACGGCGAAGCGCACCACGAAGATGGTGCCGACCACGATGCCGAGCAGTATGCCGGCCGCATGTGTCGTCGAGTTAGCTATTTCTTCATTCTTCGTATATGCCATGGCTATCTTCAATTAATCTACGATGTCCTTACGCTATTCAAAGGTGTTCTTAAGCACGGTCGGTCGACAGAAACTATTCATCGCGATCGTAGCGGTTGTCGATACCAATCTGCTTGCGTATGTCCTTGATTCGGTAATCCTTCTCTAGTTTAACGATGAAATTCTGCAACTGTTTCTTGGATTTGCAGAGTTTTTCGGTGCAGTTCGCACATGAGAGGTTGAGGTTAGTTTCAGCAGAAAAGCGTTCAGGGAAGCGCCAGAGCCTGTATTCCCATACCATCACGACAAACAGCGCCAAGCCTATCAGGCTCCAGCTGAACCATGTCCGGACAAGGATCAGCGGAGTGAACATCATTGCGTAGTCCCAATTGTAGATGAAGCAGTTCGTGCAGCATCTGTTTTTCATTATCCATGTCTGGAACGGGCAGAAATAGAGGATGCATATCATGTCACAGACGGAATAGATCATTGCAACGATCATGAGTCCGCTCTGGCGGATGACACCGAAATAGTAGAGCAGAGCGAACGGAAGATTGATCAACAGCCAAACGAGGGCGGTCAACTTTCGTCCGCTCTTTGCGGTGCCGGCGATAGGTCTTCCCTTTCCCGGTTTGTACATGCTAGGAAACTGCTTCTGGCAGCCGTTTGACTCCAGCTTTGATGGGAGCAGGCGCAGTACCATCTCCATCATGAACAGCACCCAGATGGCCATTGCGAAGAATGATGTATGGAGGCCTTGGTTCGAGAAGTAGTCTACGTCGTGTGCCCTGCAGATGAAATGGTCAACGATGACCATGATAAGGAATATGGTCCTGGTGATGAGTTTCCAGTGATGATATGCTGATGTGAAGGAGAGGCTGGATATTAGGTTCTCCGTGCGTGAAACGCTCATATAGGTCGTAGGTTTAAGAATCGCGCAAATTTAGTCATTTTTTATTAGTCACGAAAACACGCATCCATTATTCATGGTACCAGTAACCTCATGGCGTCATCAATCTTCATCTGCGAAAAATCTTTGTCCATGGCGTGTACCAGACGACGAACCATGAGACTACGACGGCAACGTAAATGCAGATGACGGCTGGAGTGAACTGGAAGAATCCATGGGTGGAGAAATTGTACAGCGTATGGAAGCATGCACATGCCATCAGGCTGTGGGTGTCCTTTGCGATCCTTCCAATGCCCCATGACCCCAGCACGAGGATCATCAGGAATATCAGGGAACCGAGGCTGAGATGGAATCTGAGGTGCCAGAAGAACCACATTGAACCGATGATCAGCGAACTCACCAATTCCGACTTATCGCCGAGCTCTCCTTGAAGATATCCTCTCCATCCGACTTCTTCGAGGAAGGAGTAGAATATGAACCCCAGCAGCATGAAACTGAGTTTCCAGTCCAATATGGCACATATGCAGAAAGGGATTGCCACGGATATCACGGACTTGACCAGGGACTTTCCGCTGATGCTGCAGAAGAACTTTCGTCCGAACAGGATGACCGCGACCAGGGCACCGATGCATGGGCCGAGGCCTTCCGCCCATCCCCTGAGCAGGAACATGAATCCCATGGTGGAAGGTGGATTGATCTGCATCGCTGCGGCCCTGATGGCAACGGCGATGACATAGAATACCGATATGCTTATCAGCGTACGCTTACGCTCCTGTGTTATGTTTCCCAATGTCATCTTCATTGGCACAAAGGTACTACTATTTCGCGGTTGACGGTACTTCTGAGCACGATTCTGTCTCACGGAAGACGATAATCGATATATTTGTAGGTGGTACTAATCCAAGATTGCGAAGCATTTAACCAGGATCCGATATGTTCTGGAATGCGGTATGTTTTGCCGCTGCAATAGTTTTTCGTAAGTTTGCATCGAACAGTTCGGAGAAAGACAACATGAAAGCACACTATCTGACTATACTCGCGACAGCCGTCGCCTTGATATTCTCTTCCTGCACAAAAGATGACGATGGCATCCACAGGAGCCACAAGGGCCATGGATATGTAGACATGGGCCAGGCAGGTATATGGGCAACCACCAACATTGGAGCAAGCTCCATCTTCGAGGATGGAGACTACTACTCATGGGGCGAACCATGGGTGAAAGACGAGTATACCATGGACACCTACGAGGGTGGTGACGAAGACATCGCACAGGCTCTGTGGGGCGGCAAATGGCGCCTTCCGACCATCGAGGAGTGTACCATCCTCACCAACTCCAATTTCTACAAATGGACAATGGACGTCGAGTCCGAGGAGGTCTATGACTGGGGGAAAAAAGTAATCTCCGTCAAAGGATTCTACGTCGAATCAATCTACGGGCCCACTTCCGGGAACAAGATCTATCTGCCGGCAGCAGGATACCGAGAGTTAAGTACGGCAGAAGGCATTCCTAGTCCAGGTGTAGTCGGAGATTACCACGTAAAGGCCTACTATTGGAGCTCCGAATTGGAGGAAGACTACCCATCAAGAGTCTTCGTTCTCCGGGCAGACCGGATACTGGATCTATATACAGGAGGACGCATAAAAAGATACAGCGGCCTCCCTGTCCGTCCTGTCCTCGGAAAGTAAACATCTGCGGCAACACACAATACCGCAAAACCACCTATCGCCCCTATTTCGTCACCAGGCGGACAGCATAGATGCCGCCGACGATGTCGCGTGGACCGGCTGACTCGAACTTCACGGTGATGATCTCCTTACCCTCGAGCAGAGCGGCTGGGATAGGATACTCAACGTTGAAGAACGCACTGCGGTTCCACTTCGAGCCTGTATTATCTGAAGCTATCTCCACGTCGTCGACGAGAACCTTGAACGCACGGTTGCCGGTCTCTGCACCCCAGAAGCGAAGCATGAGAGCGAGGTCTGTCATGCCCTTGGTCTCAAGCTCATAGCTGAACCAGCTGCCCATGGCCTGGCGGTAGTTCTCACCCTGGCTGTTGCCCTTCGATGAGCGTCCCACCTTCATCCTATGGTCGATCTCCGGCTGCTGCTCGCCTGTCTGCACCGCGTCGATTGTACGTGCGTCGAGTGCCATG
>NZ_JBAEER010000072.1:0-20800 GCF_056207615.1 Candidatus Cryptobacteroides sp.
TTACAGACCTATGGTTCTGCCATATTTTCACTTCAAACTTGTGGATGCTCCGGTTGAACTGATAGAGAGGGGATCCCTGGAAACAGACTTCATCGTGGAAATCGGCCTCGGTAACGGGAAACAACTTAAGGATACCACCCATGTCAAGCTCCTGATGCCGGAGGCAATCGAAGAGAAATAGTATTTGTTTTAAATATTTCACCTTGCTTGTATGATGGAATTGGACAAGCAAGGTGTAATTTTGCAGCACTGAGCTCGGGGAAGGCCCGAATTCGGTGCTGAATTATTTGCTATTTTTTACTAACTTTGCCGAACGTGTGCGAAAATGGTTTTCGCCGCGAAAGCATTATTAAACACAAAACATTTATGGCTAAAGAAGTTGAAGTCGCCGATGTAAATGCCGCCAAGTTGAAGGCATTGCAGGCAACACTGGACAAGATCGAGAAAGACTACGGTAAAGGTACGATCATGAAGTTGGGAGATCAGCCTAAATGGGATGTTTCGGTCATTCCGAGCGGTTCCATTGCCCTTGACCATGCACTGGGCATAGGCGGATATCCGCGTGGAAGGATCATCGAAATCTATGGACCTGAGTCTTCCGGCAAGACCACCCTCGCTATCCATGCGATCGCCGAGGCTCAGAAGAACGGAGGCATTGCCGCAATCATCGATGCGGAGCACGCCTTCGACAGGACCTATGCGAAGAACCTCGGTGTCAATCTCGACACCCTCCTGATCTCGCAGCCTGACAACGGTGAGCAGGCACTCGAGATCGCGGACAACCTCATCCGCTCCGGTGCGATCGACATCATCGTCATCGACTCCGTTGCAGCCCTTACTCCGAAAGCGGAGATGGAGGGCGAGATGGGCGGCGCGAAGATGGGCCTCCATGCGAGACTCATGAGCCAGGCTCTCCGCAAGCTCACCGCCAATATCAGCAAGACCAACACCTGCTGCATCTTCATCAACCAGCTCCGTGACAAGATCGGAGTGATGTTCGGCAATCCGGAGACCACCACCGGAGGTAATGCGCTCAAGTTCTACGCTTCAGTGCGCGTCGACGTCCGCAGGACCACCCAGATCAAGGACGGCGAGGAGGCTCTCGGTAACCGTACCAAGGTGAAGACCGTCAAGAACAAGATGGCTCCTCCTTTCAAGAAGGCCGAGTTCGACATCGTGTTCGGAGAGGGTATCAGCCGCATCGGCGAGATCATTGACCTCGCAGTCGAGATGGACATCGTGCACAAGAGCGGCAGCTGGTTCAGCTACAATGATGCGAAGCTCGCACAGGGACGCGAGGCGGTGAAGAACCTCCTCATGGACAACGTCGAGCTCTGCGACGAGATCGAGGCTAAGATACGCGCAGCTCTCGCCGAGATCAAGGACTAGGCTCCTTAAGGACAAGCAAACAATTCAGACAAATAGATGGCAAAGATTATCTTGACCGGCGACAGACCGACCGGAAGACTTCATATCGGACATTATGTCGGATCCCTTCGCAGGAGGGTTGAGCTCCAGAACAGCGGAGCATTCGACAAGATCTTCATCATGATCGCCGACGCGCAGGCGCTCACAGACAATGCTGACAATCCTGAGAAGGTGCGCCAGAACATCGTGGAGGTGGCTCTCGACTACCTCTCGTGCGGACTTGATCCAGAGAAATCGACTCTCTTCATCCAGTCTCAGGTGAGCGAGCTGACCGAGCTCATGTTCTTCTACATGAACCTCGTGACCGTTCAGCGTCTCCAGAGGAACCCTACCGTGAAGGCGGAGATCCAGATGAGGGGCTATTCTGACAACGGCGAGGAGAACAAGGCAGGTACCCCTGTCGGCTTCTTCTGCTATCCTATCAGCCAGGCAGCGGATATCACCGCATTCAAGGCCACCACAGTGCCTGTAGGAGAGGATCAGGAGCCGATGATCGAGCAGACCCGTGAGATCGTCCGCAAGTTCAACTCGGTATATGGAGAGACTCTCGTCGAGCCGGAGATCATGCTCCCGGACAATGCGGCATGTCTCCGTCTTCCAGGTACTGACGGCAAGGCCAAGATGAGCAAGTCGCTCGGGAACTGCATCTATCTTTCGGACTCCGCAGAGGAGGTAGCAAAGAAGGTTAAGGGCATGTTCACCGATCCTGGCCATCTTCAGGTCAGCGATCCAGGTAAGGTCGAGGGCAACACCGTGTTCACCTACCTGGACGCTTTCTGCAAGCCAGAGCATTTCGACAAGTTCGCTTCCTGCTTCGTGGGAAAGAAGGTCAGCTTCGAGTTCCACAGCCTTGACGAGGTCAAGAACCAGTATCGTCAGGGTGGTCTCGGTGACATGATGATCAAGAATTTCCTCGCAGCAGTGCTCAACGATACTCTCGAGCCTATCCGCGTACGCCGTAAGGAGCTCGAGCAGAACCTTCCTTAGGTTTATGACGTGCTCCGCAAGGGTAGTGAGGTCGCTCGCGCAGCTGCTGCCGAGACTCTCGCTGACGTGAAGCGTTCGATGAGGATCAACTATTTCGACGAGGGTGTGCTCGAGCAGCTCATCCAGGAACAGTCAGAGAAATATAACCAGTAGCGCAGTGAAGACGAAGCTTCTCGGAATGACTCCGGAGGAACTGCAGAATGTCGTCCTGGAGCTTGGCCTGCCGAAATTCACGGCGGGGCAGATCGCTCAGTGGATGTACAAGAAGAAGGTCCGCAGCATCGATGAGATGACCAACCTGAGCAAGGCCGGAAGGGAGAAGCTGAAGGAACGCTACGAACTCGGAGTGATTCCGTATGCGGACCTCATCCAGTCCGCTGACGGCACCAAGAAGTACCTCTTCCCGGTCGAGATAGAGCGTCCCGGCGGATGGAAGAACGTGGACGGTACGCCGGTGACCGAGATCAGCGCTATAGAGGCGGTGATGATTCCGGACGAGGACAGGGCGACCCTCTGCGTGTCGAGCCAGTCGGGCTGCAAGATGGCCTGCCGCTTCTGCATGACCGGGCGTCAGGGCTTCCACGGCAATCTCAGCGCTGCCGACATACTTTCCCAGTACATCGCCGTTGACGAGGCCGAGAGCCTCACGAATACGGTGTTCATGGGCATGGGAGAGCCTCTGGACAACTACGAGAACGTGATGCGTGCGATCACAGTGCTGACCGCCGACTGGGGCTTCGGATGGAGCCCGAAGCGTATCACCGTGTCGACTATCGGAGTGCTTCCCAACCTCAAGCGTTACCTCGATGAGTGCCGCTGCCACCTCGCGGTGAGTCTCCATAATCCTTTCCCGGAGGAGAGGGCGATGATGATGCCGGCGCAGAAGGCATGGAACGAGGAGGATGTGGTCGCGCTGATCAAGCAGTACGACTTCACGGGCCAGCGCCGTGTGAGCTTCGAATATACGATGTTCGCCGGTTTCAACGACGATAAGAGGCATGCTGACGCTCTCGTGCGCATGCTCAGGGGTCTGGAGTGCAGGATGAACCTCATCAGATTCCATAAGATACCGGATTTCCCTTACGATTGTCCACCGGCAGCCATCATGGAAGCCTTCAAGGACAGGCTGAACAAGCAGGGGTTGACGACGACGATCAGGGCATCCAGGGGAGAAGATATACTTGCTGCGTGCGGTATGCTCGCAGGTAAACATAAGGATAAAAGCTGTTAGTTATATGAAACGACTTTTGGCATTCTTGATGGCAGTGGCTTTGCTCCTGCCTTCTTTGCGTTTGAACGCAAGGGGTATAGACCCGGTGGCTGACTCTCTCTCGAAGCAGAAGCTTCATCATTATCTCGACTCTGTCCGAGTTGCCAAGCACCGTCCTACGGTCGCGCTTGTGCTCAGCGGCGGTGGTGCCAAGGGTGCTGCCCATGTCGGTATCGTGCGCCGTATGGAGGAGCTCGGAATTCCTGTCGACATAGTGATCGGAACCAGCATGGGAGGCCTCGTGTCAGGTCTCTTTGCAATGGGATACGACTCATATGAGATGGAGGACGTGCTCAAGAGCGCGGACTGGGGACGTCTCATAACCGACAAGATGCCAATCGAGTACAGGTCGCTCCCAGAAAAGAAATTCAAGGCTCAGCATCAGGTGATACTTCCTCTTTACTACGAGAAGAAGCAGTTCGTGATGATGAAGCAGAATGCCTATGACGGCGACGGTGACAGCTACAGGCCTCTTTCTCTCAGGGCAGACAAGGATGATGCGGATCAGCTCATAAAGGACAATATCCTTGAGAGCCTTCCTTTCGGCGCCGTGAAGGGAATGAACGTGACCAACCTGATCAGCAGCCTCACGGCCGGTTATCAGGGCGAGATGGATTTCATGGACCTTCCTGTTCCGTATGTGACCGTTGCGACCGACCTTATCTCGTTCAAGGGTAAATATTGGTTCGATGGTTCTCTCCCTACTGCGATGCGTACCACCATGTCTATCCCTTTCCTCTTTGCTCCGGTGAAGCATGAAGGTATGGTGCTCGTGGACGGTGGTATGAGGGACAATTATCCGACTCTCTTTGCGCGTGAGCTCGGTGCCGACTACATCATCGGAATGGAACTTTCCGACCCTAAGAAGACCTTCCAGGAGGTCAATAACGTTGCTGATGTCGCAGGTCAGATGATATCCCTTCTGATCGAGGACAACTACGAGAGGAACATGGATGTTGCTGACGTGAAGGTCAAGCCGGATCTCCATGAATACAACATGCTCAGCTTCAGTAGTGAGAATATCGAAGAGATCATCAAGAGGGGATACGCGTCCGCTCTTGCGGCGGATTCGCTTCTGGTAAAGGTGAAGGATGCCATGAACGGTGACGTGCAGACCTTCAAAGGCCCTAAGGCGTCAAATCTCCAGAAGACCAAGGCTCTTTTCGATCAGATCGTGATCTCGGGCGTAAGTGACGCAGAGGCAGAGCTCCTCAGACGCAAGATCAAGCTGAGACCGGGCAACAGGTATGACAATGATGACATCGAGGAGGCTGTGAACATCCTGTTCGGTACACGTGCATTCGATAAGGTGACATACGAAGTCTATGGTGAGAGGGAGCCTTTCGTCCTCGACCTCAAGTGCGACAAGGGACCAATCCATCAGATTGCCGTAGGTGCGCGTTTCGACTCGGAGGAAGTGGTGTCGCTTCTCGTGGATGCCGGTCTCGGCATCCGCAAGCTCAAGGGACCGAAGGCTAACCTTACGCTCCGCCTCGCCGAGAATCCGTCGGCAAGACTCAGACTCTATATGGACATGGTAAAGTTCCCTACGCTCAACCTGGCAGCCTATGCGCAGTATACCAACGTGGGACGTGTCGTGGCTTACGCTGACGCGAAGGAGTTTGAGACGATGGGCGTCAATGCGCCGAAGAAGGCACCGCAGTCGTCATGGTATGTGAATACGGATTTCTATCTGTCGGGAATCAGGTGGAAGACCGTCGATTTCAGGGCGGGCGCGCGCCTCGACTACTACAACATGATGGGTACTGACCTTCGTTTCTACAGGGGCGACTACGATTTCAGACAGAATACAAGCTCGTATGTCAATGTGTACACGGAGATTACGGCTGAGCAGTTTGATAGGATCTACTTCCCTCACAAGGGTTACTCTTTCGTGACATACTATGCGTTCAACATGTATGACCTCGTGACCAAGAGGTACAACCCTTTCCATGTGCTGGCGTACAGCGGAAAGATTTTCTTCCCGGCCGGGCCTCGCGTGACCATCATCCCTTCCGTAGACCTCAGGATGCTCTTCGGTGAAGAGATTCCGTTCATGTATTCGAATTTCATCGGTGGCTCAATGAGCGGAAGATATGCTCCGCAGCAGTTCTCGTTCATCGGAATCAACAATTATGCGGCCATGGGCAATATCCTTACCCAGGCAAGGCTCGACCTTCGTGTCAAGGTCAAGGATGCCCACTATCTTACCCTCATGGGTAACTACGCGCGTGATTGTGACCGTTTCTCAGAGTATACCAAGGGCCCAGGTTTCTGGGGCGTGGGTCTCGAGTACGGCTATGATTCCGTCGTCGGTCCTATCACCATCAATGCTCACTATTCGAACCTCAGCCATAATCCTGGTGCATACGTCAGCGTCGGTGTGATATTCTAGCTATGGCTCAAGGCAGCTTCGAGAAGGCTAAGGTGCTGGACAATCTGCGCCGTCAGTGTTCTCGCAGGGAGTATTGCACTTCCGACATACGAAAGAAGATCTCGGATGCCTATGCCAGGGCTTCCGTCGCGGATTGTACCCTCGAGGATGCTCTTTCTTCCATCGTTGAGAGCCTCGTGAAGGACAGGTATCTCTCAGATTCCCGATATGCTGCAGCCTTCGCCCGTGACAAGGCTTCACTCAGCGGTTGGGGAGAGGTGAAGATACGCTATTTGCTCGCGGCTAAGGGAATTTCAAAAGATGTCATTTCGGAGGCCTTGGGACAGGTGGACGAACAAGGAGCCGCAAGTCGTCTTGAGCGTCTCCTGGAGGCCAAATACAGGGCGTTACGCGAAGATTCACAGTGTAGGTTGAAACTGCTGCGCTATGCTTTGGGCCGTGGATATTCCTATGACGATGTCTCAGTCATTGTTGACCGGCTTGTAAAGGGCGAGTGACATGAGCTATCCTGAGCGATTCCATTCGATCTTTGCCCGCAATTGCGAGGTTCGCCATATCGACAAGCCGACGGCTGCCGAATTCCTCTCCGTGAACCATCTCTACGGTGATGCTTCCTGTCGTTACCGCTACGGCATCTTCGTGAAGCGGTACAGCGGTGCGGAAATGCGCCAACAAGACTCGCCTCATCCATATCCTGTAGGAACCTTGGTCGCGGTTGCCGAATTCTCTTCGGCGCGCAAGTGGCAGAAAGGGGAGCGGCAGATACGTTCCTACGAATGGGTGCGCTATGCCTCCCTTCCGGAGGTCCGCGTGATCGGTGGGATGGGTAAGGTTCTTCAGACCTTCATCGAGGAGGTCAATCCGGATGATGTGATGAGCTATGCCCCGGCTGAGCACTATGAGGGCGAAGTCTACCGGACCTTGGGCTTCACCAAGGTTGGCGTGAAGCAGTTCGGTGAAAGCTCCAGCATAAAATATCGCCTCAAGCTGACTCCCTACGAGGAATAGGCGGTGCAGAAACGAAAAAAGCCAGGGCCGACGCCCTGGCTTTTTCGCTATTCCTTCAGGCTCCTCACGAAGGCGGATGGAGACTGGTTGAACTGATTCTGGAAACATGTCGCGAAGTACGATGGGGAAGAGAATCCCACGAGATATGCGACCTCGTTGACCCTGTACTTCTGCGAAGAGAGCAGCTCGGCGGCCTTCTTGAGTCGGCAGAGCCTGATGTACTCGTTGATGTTCAGTCCAGTGTTGGCCTTTACCTTCCTGTAGAGGGTAGACTTGCTGGTTCCGAGTATCGATGTGAGGGTCTCTATGCCGAGATCCTGTTCCTCGAGATGCTTCATGATGGTATCGTGCAGCTTGTTCATGTACTCGTCGTCGATCTTGCTGGTCTTGACGTTGCTGAAGTGGGCGAGCGGCGAGCTTGTGAACTGGCGGTAAGCGATCTCCCTGTTCTTGAAGAGGGACGCGATGGTGGCGCGGAGCAGCTCGATAGGGAAAGGCTTCTCGATATAGCTGTCGGCTGCCACCTCGAGAGTCTCGATACGTGTGTCGAGCCCGATCACAGCGGTCATGAGGATAACAGGGATGTGGCTGTAGTCCGGATTCGTCTTGATGGCGTTACAGAGCTGACATCCGTCCATGAACGGCATCATGATGTCGCTGACCACGAGGTCGATCTTTCCGCTCTCGAGTATCTCGAGGGCGTCCTTGCCGTTTCCGGCGGTGGAAATCTTGTACTCGTCGGAAAGCTCGCTCGAGAGATACTCCCTGAATTCGATGGAGTCCTCCACGATGAGGATGTGCTGGAGGTTGCTGTCCTCGTTGGCAACGGTCTTCTGATCCTTCTTGTCGGAGCTGCGTACGCTGACCTGCTCCGGCTGCTCAACAGGAAGTTCTAGCACGAACGAATTGGTCTCGGTGATCTTGTCGTCCACGTAGAGTCGGCCTCCGTGCATCTCTGCGAGCGTCCTTGCGAACGCCAGGCCGAGTCCGGTGCCCTTTCCTCCATGGTAGAACTTCTCGAATATCCTCTCCCTGTCGCTTTCTGCGATCTGCTCACCATTGCTGTTGACCCTGAGGAAGACTTTCTTTCCGTCCTCAGATGCGCATACGCTGACGTCGAGCCTGTCGTTTCCATATTTCATGGCATTGGACATGAGGTTGCTGATGATCTTCTCGACCGCATCCCTTGCGCACATGATCTCGATGCACTCGTCAGGAATCCTGAGATTCATGTCGACGTGCTGCTCATGGAACTGCTGCTCGAAGAGCTTGCAGGTCTTGCGCGCAATCCTGCAGATGTCCTCCTTGGTGAAGCTGAGCCTCATATCGTCCTGCTCTATCCTCTTGAGGTCGAGAAGCTGGTTCGTGAGGTCGAGGAGCCTGTCAGCGTTGTTCTTGATCACTATCATGTCCTTCTCCGCCGCAGGAGTGTATTCGTGCTGGGAGATAAGCTTGTCCAGAGGCATCTTGATGAGCGTCAGAGGAGTCCTGATCTCATGGGTGATGTTGGTGAAGAAGTTGATCTTCGCGTCGTATATCTCCTTCTCCTTGTCGTGCTCGAGCTGCTCTATCTCCAACCTCCTATTGTTCTTGTTGTGCACATAGAGAGTGTAGAGCACGAGGCCAGCGATGATCGCAAGGCCGAGTATGTAGAGCAGATATGCCACGGCGCTTCTGTAGAAAGGAGGCTCCACGTTGATCGTGATGCTCTGCGTTGATTCTGGTGACGAAGTGTTGTACAGGCTGACACGGAAGACGATCTTTCCCGGCTTCACGGAGGTGAACTCTATGGAATTGCCCTTCGCGATAGTGGTCACTGAGTGCTTGCCCTGAGTGAATGTACATACATACTGACCTGAACTGAGGTTCGAGTATGCCGGATCCGCGAATGAGATCATCAAGGATGCTGCATCCCTGTACTTCACGGAGACCTCCTTGGATTCTATGCATGATCTGCCCTCCTCCTTGAGGTGTATGGTCTTGTCTCCGGATGAGGCGACTATGTCGGTTATGCGCAGTGTGCTGCTTACGAAGTTGGTCTTCACTTTCGCCGGAGAGAAAGAGATCATTCCGTTCGTCGTTCCCAGGAAAATATTTCCGTTCGACGAGAGGAAACTTGCTCCGTAGGAATACTGGTCGCCTGTCACGTGACTTTTCTCTGTGTAGAGCCTCTCGAAACCCATGCGTGCAGGGTCAACGAGCATGATTCCCTTGCTGGTCGATATCCAGATGTTGCCGTCCCTGTCCTCTACGACTGCGCTGGTGATGTTGGATGAAAGTCCGCTGTCACGGGTGAGTTTGCTGAACCTGATCTCGTTGACGTTGTACCTCGGCTCGCTGTAGCAGACTCCGCCACCCTCGGTGGTGACCCACATCCTGCCGTCGCTGTCCTGAGTGAACGATGTGATGTAATCGGATGAAAGTCCTGTATCGCCGTGCTTCTCCGTAATCGTGGAAATCAGGTTGCCCTTCTCGTCCAGGATTCTGATACCGGAGCCGAAGGTGCCCAACCAGATGTTCCCGCTCTTGTCCTGAGTGAGGCAGTGGACGAAGTATTCCGTGTCTTCTCCGAAAGGAACGAAGCCGTCCTTCTCCCTATCGTAGCGGAAGAGTCCTCTCGATGCACCCACGAGAAGTTTCCCGCCCTTGGTCTTGTACATACATACGGCCGCCTGGCTATCTGAAGGCAGACTGTAGTGCCTGAGTATCTCTCCCTTGTCCTTGTTGAAGGTATAGACGCCATAGTTGAATGAGGTCAGCCAGAGCTGGCTCCCTTCGCAGATTATGCTCTGGATATTGAATCCCTTGGTGTTGGGGTATCCCTTCATCTCCCTGGTGGTAGGGTCGTATCGATTGAGTTCGCCGTCCTCGGTTCCGATCCATACCATTCCGTCATTGTCCGAAGCGAATGCGCGGACGATCCTGCCACTGATCGAGTTTGTGGACGGGTTCTCATAGAACACGGAATATGCGTCTCTCTGGTTGAGCCAGAGGTTCAGTCCGCCGAAGTATGTTCCTATCCACACGTTGCCCTCCTTGTCGACCATCAGGTTCCTGACTGAGTCGGACGAGATAGAGTGGGAGTCAGTCACCTCATACTTCATGTACGAGTACTGCTCTCCTTCGGTCATGGCGTCGAAAATGTAGATACCCTGGTCTGTTCCGCACCAGAATTCGCCTGGCTGACGCTCGATGATGTCGTAGATCTCCGTCTTGGTGGTGAAGAACTGATGCTTGAAAATCCTTCTGCCGCTGAAATCACCTGTGTTGACGAGGATCACGTCTTGGTCTGTGGTGGAAACGAGGAGGTTGGATTCTGAGATTGCTCTGATTCTGTTGAAGCAGATGTTGGTCTCAGGTTTTCCATCCACGGATACGATGTATTTCTCGAATCTGTCCCTGCGGGAATCGTACCTGTAGAGTCCGCCTGTCCTGACAGTCATCCATACGACGCCGTCGCTGTCCGTCTCTATGTGTGACGGGCTGAGCTCGCTGAGATCATACGCGTTGATGGCCCCGCTGATCTTGTCATACCTGTAGATGTCGTCGCTGAGTATCCAGACGTTTCCGAACGGGTCATTCACTATATCGGACGCGCGCGTACTTCCGACAGGGCCGATGATCATGGTCTTGTCGGTAGCAGGATCGTGGGATCCCACTCCGTTGGTGGTGGAGAACCAGAGTATGCCGTCGTTGTCTATGTCTATGTCCGCAGCAACGCCGTTCAGGGGCTCGTAAGGGCCTTTGCCGCCCACGAGAGTGAATTCATGACCGTCAAACCTGCAGATACCGTCCTTCGTTCCTATCCAGATGAATCCGTAGTGGTCCTGGACCGTGCATGTTATGCTGTTGTTAGGAAGGCCGTCGAAAGTTGAGAATCTGTTGAAATAATAATAACGCGCCGCATCTGCTGTTATACAGCAGATAAGGGCGAATATGAGCGTTATGGTGTATTTTTTCATCTCGTTTATCAAAACGGCCGCAAGTTAAGCATAAAGACTTTAAATTTTGGTTCATTCGCTTTAGAAATTATCCCAAAATTAAAATTTGGGGTCAATTTTGGTGGATTTTTAATTGTTTGAGGAGTAAATGTTAAAGAGAAGGTACACTATAATAAATACCTTTGTTGAGCCTCATAATGGCAAATATTAACACAAACTAACTTTTATTTCCTGATTTATGACAAGAAATTGTTTAGCTAAAGTAGCATCGGTCGTCTTGGCCTGTGCTATGAGCGTTTTGGGCTTTGCCCAGAACCGCGCGATCAGCGGAACTGTTTCCGACGCCCAGGGCCCTATCATGGGTGCTACCGTTATGGTTGTCGGCAACACTAGCATGGGTACTGTTACCGACATCGACGGTAAGTTCGCTATGCAGGTTCCTGCAAACTCAACTATCGTAGTTGATTGTCTTGGCTATACCTCACAGACTTTCGCTGTAGGTAACCAGACAACTTTCAACGTAGTTCTCGTTGAGGACTCAGAGTTCCTCGAGGAGACTGTGGTCATCGGTTACGGTGTCCAGAAGAAGTCTGACCTTACCGGTTCGGTCGCTTCTCTTCGTGAGGATGCGCTCAAGAACCAGTCTACCACTGATGCAGCAGCAGCTCTCAATGGTAAGGTATCAGGTGTGACCGTCCTTTCAAACGGTGCTCCTGGTGAGGGTGCAGCAATCCGCGTCCGCGGTTATTCTTCAAATGGTGGTAACATCTCTCCTCTCCTCATCGTCGATGGTCTTAAGGTGAGCAGCATCCAGTACCTCGATCCTTCTATGATCGAATCTATCGAGGTCCTCAAGGACGCAGCTTCTGCAGCTATCTATGGTGCTGAGGCAGGTAACGGTGTCGTTCTCGTTACTACCAAGAGCGGTCAGGATGGCAAGACCTCTGTTACCTACAGCGGTAAGGCTACTCTCCAGACCTATCTCAAGCGCCCTATGATGCGTCGTGATGACTTCATCGATTACATTACTCTCGAGCAGGGTGCTGATTACATTCAGGGCCAGCTTAAGGACTTCGACTACAGCCACAAGTATTATGAGAATGGTGTGATCGATCAGGACTGGATCAGCGCTTATACCGAGCCTACCTGGAGCCAGCAGCACTCACTCAGCTTCTCAGGCGGTAACAAGAGCGGTCACTTCTTCACCTCTCTCAACTATGTAAAGAACAACGGTATCATCAAGGGTGACAAGGACGTTTACACCCGTCTTACCGCACAGGTAAATGCTGACTACCAGATCTTCAAGTGGTTGCAGGTTGGTACCAACAACTCAATCGAGAAGTGGTCTACTCAGTCTGTCTCACAGCGTGGTTACTCAACTTCATTCGAGTCAATGCTCCTCATGGACCCTCTTACTCCAGTTTACTGGACTGATCCTTCAGAGTTCTCTGTAAGTGTAAAGGGTGTTTATGATCGTCTTCAGGCTGGTGATCCTACCATCCGTCCTTACCGTCTCCTCGGTGATGAGAAGGGTTGGTTCGCTAACACCAAGTATTCAGATGCTGAGGGTTCTGCACTTGCAAAGCGCGATGCAACTGATTCAGAGAACGGTGGTATCAACATCAACGGTACCCTCTTCGCTAACCTCACTCCTATCAAGGGTCTCACCCTTACCTCACGTTTCGGTTATCGTATCAGCCAGAGCGTCAGCCACAGCTACACCGCTCCTTACTACATCGGTTCACGTGGTTCACAGGATAACTACTCTATCTCTGCAAACGCTAACACTGGTTACTACTATCAGTGGGAGAACTTCGCAAACTACATGGTGAACATCAAGAAGCACTCTATCACTGCCATGGTCGGTATGTCATATATCGAGAACAACAGCGATAACGTTTCTGCAAGTTCATCAGGCGCTGACATCCTTTCTTCATACGAGGATAACTTCCATTATCTTAACTATGTAAAGGGTGATGCTTCTAAGACTATCGGTAACGCTCCTGGTAAGTCTGCATCTCTTGCATACTTCGGTCGTCTCATCTACTCTTACGACAACCGCTATAGCGTCCAGGCAAACTTCCGTGCAGATGCATTCGACTCTTCAAAGCTTTCTAAGGAGAATCGTTGGGGTTACTTCCCTTCAGTTTCTGTTGGTTGGACCATCAGCAACGAGCCTTTCTTCAAGAACAACGTAAGCAACAACGCAGTTAGCTTCCTCAAGCTCCGTGGTTCATGGGGTCGTAACGGTAACATCTCTGTCCTCAGTGGTTACAAGTACGCTACTACCATCAACAAGGGTTCTTCATGGTATCAGTATTCAGTAGACCAGATGGGTTCTACTTTCGCTGGTAAGCCTAACGGAATTCCTAACCCTAACCTTACTTGGGAGTCTTCAGAGCAGATCGACCTCGGTCTCGACGCTCGTTTCCTCAACAACCGCTTGACCTTCACTGCTGACTACTTCGACAAGAAGACCAAGGACCAGCTCTTCAGCAAGCAGGTATCTCCTGAGCTCGGTGTGAACTCAGTAACCGTTAACGGTGGTAAGATCCTCAACCGTGGTATCGAGCTCGACCTTAGCTGGCGTGACACTATCGGTGATTTCAGCTATGGAATCTCTGGTAACTTCTCATGGCTCCACAATGAGGTCCTCGAGCTTCCTGAGGGAACTCCAGCACAGCGCGTAGCTGACGCTTCTTCTTCTAACTACGTTATCCAGACCAGCTTCGAGCCAGGTTTCCCAGTATGGTACCTCCGTGGTTTCAAGTATGAGGGTATGGATAAGGATGGTAAGCCTGTCATTAAGGACTTCAACGATGATGGAGAGCTCAATGACGACGATATGACCTACATCGGCCAGGGTACTCCTACCATGACCTTCGGTCTCAACATTAACCTCGCTTGGAAGGGTCTCGACCTCGTAATCTTCGGTCAGGGTGTTGCAGGTAACTCAATCATGCCTGTATTCCACCGTCCTGGTACCAAGAACACTCTCTCATGGTACTACACCAACGCTAAGACTGAGAAGAACCCTAACGGTACTTTCCCTCATCCAAAGGATGTTTACGGAGACTACAAGTTCTGGTCATCATCAGCTAACGTATTTGATGGTTCATTCTTCAGAATCAAGCAGATCCAGCTCGGTTACACTCTTCCTCAGAACCTTACTAAGAAGGCTAAGATCAGCGACCTCCGTTTCTACGTATCGCTTGACGACTTCTTCACCTTCACTAAGTACCCAGGTCTTGATCCAGAGACTGCTTCAATGAACAACACCACCGGTTCAGGTCTCGATTGGGGTTCATACCCAACCATGCAGAAGCTTATCCTCGGTGTAAACCTCACTTTCTAAACTGAAAACAAGATGAAAAAGATCATTATTCCTATATTCTTAGGTTTGGCTCTTACTGCAGTCTCTTGTTCAAGCAAGCTTGATATCCCTCAGAAGGGTGTTGTCCCTTACGAGAACTTCTATGCTTCTGATGCAGACTGCGAGATGGCTCTTGCTAACATGTATGCAGATTTCATCGAGAACGTAGCTGGTACAGAGGGTATCAACAACCCTGAGCAGGTTCTCCTTAACTACTCTGCAGATGATATCCTTTCAGCAGGTGGTAACCCTAATGACCACGACGCTTTCCGTGTATTCGATGAGTTCCGTTATGACTACTCAAATGGTACCCTTAAGCAGTGCTATCAGCGTTACTACTACTCTATCTATCACGCTAACCTCGTGATCTCTAACTTCACCAATGAGAACCGTAACAAGGTAGAGCCTAAGTTCACTTCTGATTTCACTCAGCAGGCTGTTGCAGAGGCTCGCGTAATGCGCGCTTACCTCCACCTTATGACTGCCCTCATCTGGAACTGCCCTCCTATGATGACCCGCGTTATCGACGGTGACGAGGCTGCTGAGATGGCTGAGAGCCAGGAGCAGATCCTTAATTGGGTTGTTGAGCAGTGCGAGGTTGCTATCAATTCTGGTAAGCTTCCTAAGCGTACAGCTAAGACTGATAAGGACAACACCGCTCGTATGAACTGGGGCTTCGCTCACTTCGTAGCTGGTAAGGCTGCTATGTTCCTTGGTGACAAGGCTAAGGCACGTGAGCACCTCGGTGCTATCATCGAGTCAAATCTCTATGACCTCGTTCCTTCTGAGGACTATTGGATCAACTTCCACGTTGCCGGTGACGGTAGCTGCGAGAAGCTCTTCGAGCCTAACTTCCTCGAGGATCCTAACTTCACCAACAACGCTTGGGGTTCAGGTTCACCTATCCGCCGCGGTCGTTGGATGGTAGCAAACGTATTCTGCTGGCGTACTGATGCTCTTGCATCTGCTCCTAAGGTTCACCAGGGTTTCGATGGTTGGAACGGTGGTGCAGTTCAGCAGGACTTCGCAGCTAAGTTCGTTGAGCATGACGGTAACGGTCCACGTCGTCGCGCTTGCTTCCTTACTGAGGAAGAGTGGCTTTACGAGATGGAATGGTCAGGTTCTTCAGTGAACGATGGTACTCGTGAGGAGAAGGAGAAAGACCCAATGCGTGGTATCACCTCTGCAAACGGTGTCTACAGCCATGGTAAGTACTTCGAGTGGAAGCACATGGTTTACATCAACCCTCCTAAGATCCTTACTGGTGGCAAGACTTATCCTTCAGACAACGTAAGTGGCCTTGGCCCTGGTTCTAACCAGAAGAACTTCAACGTTGCTCGTTACGCAGAGGTACTCCTCCTTTACGCTGAGGCTTGTATCGGTTCAAGCGATGAGGCTAAGGGTAAGGCTGCTCTCAACGCTATCCAGACTCGTGCACAGGTTCCTACCACCGATCTTACTTTCGAGAACGTTATGGAAGAGAAGCAGTACGAGATGTGGTTCGAGAACTGCCGTTTCCTCGACCTCGTTCGTTGGCAGGCAGAAGGAAAGGTTGACATGGACAAGATCATGAACGATCCTAAGCTCCATGAGCACGTTCCTACCGTATTCGATGAGTTCTTCACTGAGGGTAAGCCTAACTACCAGAAGAAGCACGTCCTCTTCACTACTGAGGCTCCTGCTATCTACTCTCCATTCGTGAAGGGTCGTCATGAGTACTTCCCATTCCCACTCGATTTCCAGAACGCTAACCCTAACCTCCACGATGTTCTCGGTTGGCAGTCTGTAGCTCATTAATCGACAATTTCTTCGATTTACAGAAATAAATCAGTATAAGTTTGCCGGTCGGGGTGTGAATCCCGACCGGTTTTTTATGTCCCCCTCCCGGCCGTTGATTACCTCTTTCCTGTTAGCCCCTATATCTTAGTCACCCACCTCGCGAAGTCAAATAATCGGCCATTTTTTTAAGTTCGCTGCTCCCAAACAACCAATATCATACAAAATGTATTCGCGAGCTGAATTATTTAGCCAATTCTTTGAGTTCGTATCGCCTAAACGGTCTAGTTCTCGTGAAATGTATTCGCGAACTGAAGATTTTAGCCAATTCTTTGAGTTCGTAGCACGGTAACATATAAGAGGCGGACCAGAAGGCCCGCCTCTTATATGTTATTTTGGCGTTAAGGAACGCTAAAACTCGTCTTGGTTAGTTGATAAGGTAAACCTTGTCGAGACCGTTATAGGTACACTTTACTGTAGCGCGACCCTCTACGATCTTAGATACGCTGACCTTGACTGCAGGGTTGGTAGAGATAACCTCGATCTTAGAACCGTCGGTAACCGGACCATAAACCTGATAGCGGGTAACGTCGGTGTAGCCATTGAGGTTGGTAGAGCGGATAGGCTCTGTAGGCATCACGAGATCCTTGCCGTCAACCTTGATCTGTACGGTAGGAGCGATAGGCCTCTCGACCTTGCTGTTCTTTGAGCTGAAGCCGATACCCTGGAGATCGAAGAGACCTCTTGGCCTCATCGGACGTGCGCCAGCCCTCTGAGCGAACCTTGGATCCATCCTTGGCTGCTCGATCTCAGGACCGTCTGCAACGAGATAGATCGCGTGCTTGCCCTTGATACCGTCCACATACTGTGATACGTTTACCTTGTACTCGGTGCATACCTGCTCTGAGTTTGCAGGAACCTCGATAACAGCGATTTCCTTGCCATTCCAGGTGCTGTTAGCGTAAGGACCGTCCATCATTACATGAACCTTGAAAGCATCCTTCACGCGAGGAGTAAGGAACACGCTTATCTCAGTGTTGTTGCCCTTCTTTGTTCCCTCGAATGCCCTGACACCCTTGCTGTCCTTCTTGAGACCCTCGAAGCCGAAGTACTTGAAACCTACGACCCCCTTGTTGGTGATGCCTGCTACATCCATATGGTTGTCCCAGTTGTCCCAGGTATCCTGCATCCAGTCGTTGCCGCTGAGGTAGCATGCAATACCTGCTGAATAGTACTTATATGGGTCGAGACCGTAGATCTGGAAGCCCTCTGAGGTGACCTCGCCGCCGGTGTAGCAGTTGCCGTCAGCAGCCTTTGCTACCCATGTCTCGTCCTTTGCATAAGGATCATAACCGGTGATGCGAACCTGGCCGCCTTCAGCGACTGGCTTGCTGTCCCACTCGATCTTCACAGGCGCAACCATAGACTGGCGTGCATTGCCGAAGCCTCTTGGAGGCCTATGGTAGAACACATACCACTGGCCGTTGATCTCCTGGAGCGAGCCGTGGGTGTTGTGGGCTGCGTTGGTGGTAGTGAGGGCGCTGCCGTCCTCGTTTGCAACCACACCGCGTGAATCCACGAGCACACCGCCTGAACGCCATGGGCCGAGAGGGGAGTCTCCGAACGCGTAGCGGAGAGCTGAGTTGGTGCTCTCGAGACCGTAATCAGGACCTGAGTAACCAGAGAAGATGACTACGTACTTGTTGCCGACCTTCCTGATTGATGATGCCTCGAAGAAGTTGAACTCACCTGGGTTCTGGTCCTTGTAGAGAGCCTTGTACTCGGTTCCCTCAGGGTCACGAACGACACCGTAGCGCGCGCTTGCTGGGATGAAGAAGTCGATGTACTTTCCGCCTGGGCGAGCTGAGTACATGGTGTTCTGGTCGAGCTCCACAGCGGTAGAGTGCTGGAATCCATAGTATACATAAGCCCTGAAGCCCTTTGCATAGTCAGGGTCCTTCTTGTCTGTGATATTCTCGATGTAGACTGAAGGGTCGAAGTCGATGAAGCTGCCAGGGAGGACATGTACGCCGTCCTCTGCCATATTCACTGGGACGAACGGACCGTCAGGCCTGTTGCTCTTCGCTACGGTAGCGACGCGGCCGTTACCGCGGCTGTGAGGGTAGAGCCAGTAGGTCTTGGTCCCGTCCTGGTTCCTGACTTCCACGAGGTCTGGAGCGAACATTGTGTCCCACTGTCCGTTCACGAAATATGTGAAGGCAGGTCCTTCGTCGACCCACTTGGTGAGGTCTTCAACAGGTGCAGACCAGATACGGATGTCCGGACCGCAGTACTGGGTGTATGCGAGGTCGTGAGAACCGATGATGTAAGCGCGATACTTACCAGGGTTGTCAGGATCCTCGAAAACTCTTGGCTCTCCGTCAGGAATGTGCTCCCAGAGAGGCAAGTAAGGGTTCTGCGCATTGGCAGAAACCATCGCTGCCGCAGCAGCGATGGTAACTAAGAGACGTCTTTTCATTGTATTTGGTTATTTAACTTCAAAGTCAATAGCCTTGAGATCGATGTCACGAGAAGATGAACCGTAAAGGATCTGGTACTTGCCAGGACGAACTGAGAGTCCGTCTACAGCCTCATCATAATACTCGAAAGCAGTACCGTCGAGGGTGATCTTAGCCTTTCCGCTTGCACCTGCTGCGAGGGTCACCTTGTCGAAGCCCTTGAGAGACTTGATAGGTGCGTCAGGATTGTCGAGGCTCTTCACGTAAACCTGTACGATCTCGTCGCCGGCAACCTTACCGGTGTTCTTGACAGGAACGGTGATGGTAACCTTGCCGCTCTTGTTCATAGAATTCTTCGAGATGCTTGCCTCGCCATACTCGTAAGTGGTGTATGAGAGACCGTAACCGAATGCATACTGAGGAACGCCGTGGAAGTAACGGTAGGTCCTGTTCTCCATGCTGTAGTCAAGGAAGTCAGGAAGCTGGTCGGTGGATGCATAGAAGGTGACAGGGAGCTTGGCTGATGGGTTGTAGTCACCGAAGATGATGTCTGCAAGTGCCTCAGGACCACCCTGGCCTGGATACCAAGCCTGAAGGAGAGCGTCGTAGCTGCCCTCTACGCTCGCAAAAGCGATTGCAGAACCTGAGCAGTTCACTACTACGACTGGCTTGCCTGTGGTGTGCATAGCCTTGACGAGGCGCTGCTGTACTGCAGGGAGCTCGATGTCAGCCTTGTCACCGCCCTCGCCCTCCATCTGAGGAGAGATACCGCTGATCACGATGATTGCGTCAGCGTCGCCGGTCTCAGCGATGATGTCGAGGAAGTCAGCATACTTCCTCTGGCAGAAGTTTGCACTGAACATAGCGAAAGGACCATTGCCCCTCTTGTACTCGATCTCGATGTTGTAGGTCTCGCCGGCCTTCACGTCGAAGGTCTTGTAGTTAGCTGCACCGCGACGCATTCTTCTGGCGCCAGCCTCTGCGTTCTTCTCGACAACCTTACCGTTCACCTTGAGGACGTAGCCGTTGTCTGAGCTGATGGTATAGCTGAGAGGACCGGTGAAGTCAGGAACGTAGCTACCGCTAGCCCTGAGGGAGATCTTGTCAGTGCTTACGCCGTCAGCGAAGCCGTATGCACCGAAGGTGCTGAAGTTGAGGGCGCTGGTGAAGTCCTTGCTGACTGCAGGCTGTCCCTTGAGGTCGTTGTCGTTGTAGAAATCCACATGGATACCCTTGCCACCGTTGAACTCAGCAAGGTGCTGGATGGTGTTGTACTCGTCAGTGAGCTCGCAGCCCTTGACATATACGACTTCGGTAGAAGGAACGGCTGCCCTGATACCGTCGAGGAGGCTGTGGGTGTGCTCCTTGGTAGGAGATCCGCCGTACTCACCGTTGAGAAGGGTTGTGTCGTTTGCGTTAGGACCGACAACGACGATCTTCTTGAGGTTCTTTGCGAGAGGGAGAACTTCGTGGTTCTCGAGGAGTACCATTGACTCTCTTGCTGCCTGAACTGCGAGAGCGTTGTGCTCCTCGCTGCTGATGTTGCTCTCTGGGATGTTTGCCCAAGGAAGCTTGTCCTGAGGATCGAAGAAGCCGAGCTCTACGAGACCTGCGAGGTTCTTCCTGAGGTGAACGTCGAGGTCAGCCTCGCTGATGAGACCTTTCTCGAGAGCCTCTGAGAGTACCTTGAATACGCGACCGCACTCGAGGTCGGTACCGCTGAGGACTGCGTCAACTGCTGCGCTGAGCGGATCAGGATGGGTCTCGTGCTGACCCTTGGTGTAGAAGTTGTTGATTGCGTCGCAGTCGGTGAGGATGATGCCGTCATAGCCCCACTTGTTGCGGAGGATGTCGATGAGAAGGCGCTCGTTTGCACAGCAAGGAACACCCTCGTAGCGCTGGTATGCGCACATCACCTCACGTACGTCGCCGTCGATCACGAGGGTCTTGAATGCAGGAAGGTAGGTCTCCCAGAGGTCCCTCATTGATACTCTTGCGTCATAGGTGTGCCTGAGTGGCTCCGGACCGCTATGCACTGCATAGTGCTTTGCACAAGCGTGGGTCTTGTAGTAGTTAGGGTCGTCGCCCTGCATTCCGAGAACGGTCTGGAGACCGAGCACGCTCTGGAGATAAGGGTCCTCACCGCAGGTCTCCTGACCACGT
>NZ_JBAEER010000073.1:0-5659 GCF_056207615.1 Candidatus Cryptobacteroides sp.
GATTGGGTCGTCAGAACAGATGTGCGCCGGGGTCTGGACACCGTGGAAAACGTCGTCGAGGTTGACGAGAGTGCCTCCGAACACCTCTCCGATCGCCTGCTCGCCGAGGCAGATGCCGAGCATAGGCTTCCTGCCCGCGTAGGTGCGGATGACGTCCTGGAGCAGTCCGGCCTCCGACGGGATTCCCGGGCCAGGTGAGAGCATGATCTTGTCGAAGCCTTCGAGGTCCTCGAGACGGAACTGGTCGTTCCTGTAGACGGTGATGTCCGCTCCGAGTTCCTTCACGAGGTGGACGAGGTTGTATACGAACGAATCGTAATTGTCTATCATCACTACTTTCATGTCCTTTCCTCCTTACATCTTTTCTGCCATCTCGATCGCCTTGCGGAGGGCGCCGAGCTTGTTGTTCACTTCCTGAAGTTCATATTCCGGATCGCTCTTCGCGACGATTCCGCCTCCGGCCTGGAACCAGAGCTCCTGATTTCTGCTCACGAACGAGCGGATGGTGATCGCCTGGTTGAGCGAGCCGTCGAAGGAGATGCTTCCGATGCATCCGCCGTACGCTCCTCTGTTGTGAGGCTCATACTCGGAGATGAGCTGCATCGCGCGTACCTTCGGAGAACCGGAGAGTGTGCCGGCAGGGAAGGTGTCGATGAAGGTCTTCACCGGATCGGCGCCTTCGTCCAGCTGTCCGCTCACGCGGCTCACCAGGTGGATGACGTGCGAATAGTACTGCAGTTCCTTGTAGAAGTCCACCTTGACTCCGTGGCAGTTCCTCGAGAGGTCGTTCCTCGCAAGGTCCACGAGCATCACGTGCTCCGCGTTCTCCTTAGGGTCGTTGCGGAGGTACTCGGCGTTCCTGGAGTCCTGCTCGTCGTTGCCGGTCCTCTTCGTGGTGCCGGCGATAGGGTCGATGTATGCGGTGCCCTTCTCGATGCGGCAGTGGGTCTCGGGCGACGAACCGAAGATACGGAAGCCGCCGAAGTCCATGTAGAAGAGGTATGGGGACGGGTTGATGCTCCTAAGGGCCCTGTAGAGCTTGAAGTCATCACCCTCATATTTCTGTACGAACCTCCTCGAGAGCACGATCTGGAAGACGTCGCCTCGCTTGCAGTGTGCGATGCCCTTGCGTATGTTCTCCTTGTGCTGCTCGTCGGTGAGAGGGGAGCTGACCTCGCCCACCGGCTTGAAGATCATGTCGCCGTTGTTCTGGCGGTTGAGCACATGCTCGATGCTGGTGATGCTGGGAGTCTGGCCTTCGGTGAGGAGCTCATGGATGGACATCCTGTTGTTGAAGTGGTCGAACTCTATCACATACCTGAAGAGTATGTAGAGCATGTCCGGAGCGTCGTTCTTCTCGAGGGTCTCGTCCTTCACTGCAATTCCTTCGAAGTACCTCACCGCGTTGAAGGAGGTGAAGCCCCAGAGTTGGCAGCAGCGGAGCGCAGCCTCATTGTCGCTCTCGAAACTGAATGCGCGCATGAACTCGCCGATGATGGCGTCGCTCATGTAGTTCTTGTCGATCTCGTGCTCGAATACCTGGCCGTCAGGATATATGCACCTTCCGATGCCATGGCCGATGCTGACCTGCGCGATAGGGTCGAGCGCGATGTATGAATGGGAGTTCTTTCCGGTGTGGTAGTCGCTGCTCTCCATCAGTATCGACTGGGGAGAGACGTCGCGGAGCCTGAGATAGGCGGCCACCGGAGTGTACATGTCACCGAGCAGGGTCTTGCTCGCTGTCTTGTAGTTGTATCTTGCCATCGTCTTATTTCTTGTAATAGTTGAGGTAGGTCTCGATGTCCTTGTCGCCGCGTCCGGAAACCGTCAGCACAACCACATCCTCGGGATTGAACTTCATCTTCGGAAGGGCTCCGAGTGCATGTGCGCTCTCGAGAGCGGGGATGATACCCTCGAGGCGGGTGAGCTCATAGGCAGCAGCGATGGCCTCGTCGTCGTTCACCGCGAGCACGGTAGCCCTCTTGTGCGCGGCCATGTTTGCGTGCATAGGACCGATGCCAGGGTAGTCGAGACCAGCACTGATCGAATATGGTTCCTCGATCTGGCCGTCCTCGCTCTGGATGACGTAGCTCTTCGCTCCGTGGAGGATTCCGACCTTTCCGAGCGCGATCGTCGCAGCGGTCTTTCCAGTGTCGATTCCGTATCCGCCTGCCTCGGCGAGCACGATCTTAACCCTCTCGTCGTCGATGTAATGGTACACTGTGCCGCCGGCATTCGAACCGCCGCCCACGCATGCGATGAGGTAGTCAGGGTAGTCCCTTCCTTCCTTCTCGGCGATCTGTTCCTTGATTTCCTTGCTGATCACGGACTGAAGCCTTGCGACCATGTCCGGATATGGGTGCGGACCCACGGTGGATCCGATGATGTAGAAGGTGTCGGCAGGATGGCAGCACCAGTCGCGGATGGCCTCGTTGGTAGCGTCCTTGAGGGTCATGTTGCCGGACTCCACCGGAACAACGGTCGCGCCGAGCATCTTCATCTTCTCGACGTTCACGTGCTGGCGCTGCACGTCGGTCGCGCCCATGTATACGACGCACTCCATGTTCATGAGCGCACATACGGTCGCGGTGGCCACTCCGTGCTGTCCTGCACCGGTCTCGGCGATGATCCTGGTCTTGCCCATGTGCCTTGCGACGAGTATCTGACCCACGGTGTTGTTGATCTTGTGGGCACCTGTGTGGTTGAGGTCCTCGCGCTTGAGATATATCTTGGCTCCGTATTTCTGGGAGAGCCTGTTTGCATAATAGAGGGGGCTGGGGCGTCCCACATAGTCGCGCAGGAGCTGGTTGTACTCCTTCTGGAAGCTCTCGGACTCGATGATTCCGAGGTACTGCTCCTGGAGGTCGGTCACGCACTTGTGGAGTATCTCGGGGATGTACGCACCTCCGAATTCGCCATAATAACCGTCTTTGTCTACTAGATAGCTCATTGTATTGTCGTTTTATATTCTATTTCAAAAAATCGAGCCCTGTCGCAGTGCGCCAGAGCTCGTTCATGTATCCTATACATACGAAGGTCTAACCTCTTACGACTACTTGAGTTGTAACAGGCGCCACCACCAATATGCGTTCATATTCATCATAACAGCACAAAATTACCTATCTATTCCAATAAAAGCAAGTATTTTCTGATTTTTCTTAACTTCGCCGAACAGAATTATGTGTGGATTCGTACCACATTCCGACGGATACTGATGATGAACGAAAAGTCAATTGGATATACAAAATGGGCACTGAGCGCGGCTCTCGTGCTTGCGACCGCATGCTTCTTTGCCTTCCCGTACAGATATCACCTCTATTTCCATGAGCAGAACCAGCTCATGCTCCTGACCTGGGATTACTTCTTCAAGGCAGTCTCCGTTCCCGGCGGACTGGCAGATTGGATGGGGGAGTTCGTGGTGCAGCTGTTCAGGCTCGTCTATCCCTCAGCCCTGATCCTCGGCCTTCTCGTGGGAAAGGCGCAGGTTCTTTCCGCAAGGCTCATGGAGCAGTTCTCCGGCAAGGACGGATTGCTCACTTGGGTGCTGGGCTTCATTCCTGCCATACTCATGCTCGTGTATCTGGTGAGTGACGATGCCTTGGTAGGCGGAGCCGCGGCACTTGTCCTGAGCATTTCGTGCCTGTATGGCTATGTCCATATCAAGGCTGACGTCCTGAGAAGGATAGTCGGAGTCGCATCGGTGTTCGTCGCATATTGGCTCATCGGTCCGCTCGCCTTGCTGCACGTGGTCGGCATGCTCGCATATGAGATAGTCGTGCGCCGGTCTATTTCTCCCGTATTCATCACGTCGGTGGTGCTGATCGCGCTTCTGAGCCCAGTCGTTTCGCATCTCTTCGTGCCTGTACGCTATCCCGAATTCTTCTACGGAATCCACTATGGCAGGGTACCGGGAAACGTGGCATGGTGGCTCTGGAGCGCAGATTTGCTTCTCTGCGTGATGGTCGTGCTTGCGGCAATGTCGACATATCTCCGTCCTCTCGGCGCGAAGATGAACCTCGGACTTTCTACCGTCCTCGTGGTCATTCTATCCCTTGTCGGCGTCAAGATGGTCTCTTCGGTGCGCAATGATGTGATAGAAAGGACATTGATGTATGATAAGCTGTATGTCGATGCGGAATATGACAAGATCATCGCCGAGTGCTCGAAGGAATTGCCTACGGATGCGTTCACTGCCCTGGTGTACAACAATCTTGCGCTGGCTCAGAAGGGACTGCTGCTCGAGGATATGTTCACCTTCCCGCAGATCGGCATCACCGGTCTCATCCCCGAGTATGAGGGCGGATATTTCTCCCAGATCGCATGTGCGGAGGTGCTGATGCAGATAGGCTTCGTGAGTTCGGCCCACAGGCTCTTCTTTGAGGCTCAGGAGTCTGTTCCGGCCCACAGGAAGACAGTCCGCTGTTATAAGGCTATGGCGAGGACCAACATCATCATGGGATATGAGGAATCGGCGCGCAAGTATATCGAGGCCCTGTCGCACACCCTCTTCTACAAGCATTGGGCGAAGGAGGCTCTCGCTCTGCTCGGCGACGAGAAGGCGATAGGCGAGCATCCTATCTACGGAGCCATACGCCGCAGGATGCCTCGCAACTTCGACATGCTCTTCAATGTCGACAACCTCACGAGGGCCCTCGGAATGCTCTGCCTCGAGAATCCCGGCAACATCATTGGAATCCAGTATCTACTGGGATATTGCCTGATCAAGGGTGACCTCAATTCCTTTGCGACTTTCTACAATTCAGCCAACTTCAAGGAGCAGCCTCGCGCATGTCAGGAGGCCGCAGCTATGATTCCTGGCCATCCTAAGGCCACAGAGGGGGCAGTCAACCGTTTCCGCCAGTTCAACCTTGACATCCAGCAGAAGAAGGATGCTTCCTACCTGAAGAGGACATACGGCGACAGCTACTGGTACTACTACTCGATGATGCAGGCTCTCAATGCCCAGCAGCAGAACACCCAGAAACAGAACTAAGATGAAGAGAACAGCATATATCATAGCCGCAGCACTGCTGCTCGCTGCATGCAAGGGCGTCGGTCCCGTGCAGGATACGGACAGGCTTCCGGAGATATTCCCGGACTATGTGGATGTCACCGTGCCTTCGAGCATCGCTCCTCTGAATTTCTGCATGAGCGACGAGTCCATAGTCGACATGCAGGTCGTGGTCAGCGCTCCGGACGGACGCTCCATCACCGTGCGCGGCGAGCTTGCGCAGTTCCCGATCAGGAAGTGGCACTCGCTTCTTGCGACATCTGTGGGGCAGGACCTCTCCGTGTCCGTCAGCGCATGCAAGGACGGGTCATGGACAAGATACAGGAGCTTCGAGATTCATGTCAGCGAGGACGAGATGGACTATGGACTGAGCTACCGACTCATCGCTCCGGGTTACCACAACTATTCGATGATGGGCATCTATGAGAGGAATCTCTCAAACTTCAAGGAGAGGGCGCTGATCGAGAATACGGTGTTCGACGGATGCGTCAACTGCCATAGCTACAACCAGTGCGATCCGAGCGACATGAGCCTTCATATCCGTGGCGAGCACGGCGCGACCTTGCTCAGGATTGACGGCAAGATGGATGCGTACGACACCAAGACCGAGGGCAGCGTCGGAGCCTGCGTCTATCCTTACTGGCATCC
>NZ_JBAEER010000074.1:0-12632 GCF_056207615.1 Candidatus Cryptobacteroides sp.
CTACATGGACCTCGTCATCAAAGACAGCCAGGAGGTGATCATCAACAGAGGCAACGAAGCCGCTGTCCTTATCCCGATGGATCAGTACAATGCAATGAAGGAAACAGAGTACCTGATGGCTTCCAAGGAGATGGAGAAGGCAATCCTGACAGGAATGGAAGACGTAAAGAACGGCAACTTCGTAGAGGTGAATATCGATGAGCTATAAGGTTGCGTTCACTCCTCAGGCGATGGAGGATTTCAATTATTGGAAATCCACGAATCCAAAGACTGCAGAAAAGATAAAGAATCTTCTGCGCGAGTTGCAGGAGCATCCTTTTACCGGGACAGGAAAACCTGAGGCTCTGAAATATCAGTTCAGTGGAGCATGGTCTAGAAGAATCAACCACAAGGACAGGCTTGTATACCAGGTTGACGGCGATATCGTGACGGTATTTGTCCTTGCAATGCGGTACCATTACACGAAATAGAACATTCAACAATCACTCTTTTCTGACACAAAGAGCGGCCTCCCGACACCGGGAAGCCGCTCTTGGATATCAAAGGGTGATCTTGTGCCTTTTAGTCAATGATGCTGACCGAAAGATTCTTGACCTTCCAGGCGGCGGCACCATTGTTTCCTCCGTTGTAGTCGAACACGATGTCGTATGGTCCGCTGAAACCAAGATCTTCGATCGTAAAATAAAGGGCGATGAAACCGTTATGTACATTACCGGAATCGATATCGACTCTCTGCTCATACTTGTCGTTCTTTTCTATGATATTTCCGGACTTATCCTCCCTTGGAGTGAAAATATACGATCCGGTTCTCGAATAGATGATGACACCATTGTTCTCATTGTAGATATAGTTCCCCTTCTCGTCATATCCACCGGCAGGGCAGATTCTGATCTGGGTGATACCCTGAGAGTTTCCGGCCTCGAAATCCCATGCAAGCTTGAGCTGGGTTCCCTCCTTCAGGGAAAGGCTCTGATACATGGCCCAGTCACCGCCCTTTCCCTGGAATGAGATTTCTCCTCCGCCGGAAATCTGCTCCTCACGCTTGACTTCCGTAACAGCTACCCTGTATCTGTATGTTTTGCCCTCGCTCCATGACGCTCCTGCCACGTTGCCGTTGGCAGCTACAGACACAGACTTCGGAGCCCTGCGCGAATTTTCCATGGTCATAGAGACCTTAGATGCAGGATCAATCGTCTGAGGCATGAAGAAATAGAGATTTTCATCGTCTTCCTGTGCCTTTCTAGGAAGGAATGAATCCTGATAAGACGCCTTGTTCGATGTGTAATCCTGAGAAAAATCAGTAGTCGCTGCAGATGGAGTCCATGAATACGACACGTTCTGGCCATCAGGAGTTATCTCACAGGTACCTGAAGTCTTGACTTTGGACACGCTGAGGTCTGATATCTTGATATCCGTCGAAAGCAGTCTCACATCAAACTTGACCGCAGCCAGCGCATGATAGAGTTTTACGTCCACAAGATCAGATGCGCCATCCCTATACGTTGCCTCATTATGAGACACGAGAATATCTTTCTGCTGTGACAGGTCGGTAGGTATGGTATAAGGGAATGATGCCTTTGATCCATTGTATGTAAGATTATCAATTCCCGAATAGCACCACATGTTCATCTTCACGGCGTTGACCCAGTAGCAATCCTGGCCGTTCTTGTCAGTAACAGAACCATCGGGACTGAGTATGCCTTTGTCTATGTAGTGAGGGAGAATGGTTACACCCTGACCGTTGGTTATTCCGCCGTCAGGAATATCCAGGAAAGCGTCGACGGTAGCTCGCTGGAAGTTCTCCGTGGTCACGACATATCCCTTTGTCTGTGGATAGCCGAGAGCCCTGTCGGACGAGAACATGTCGACTGTCGTGAGTTGTTTCTGTCCTGTCCTGAAGGTCTCGCTGAATTCAAGTTTTTCAGAAGTAGCCGATGCCTTCGTCTCAAGGGCGGATGAGGAGATCCTGGCCTTGATGGTCTTGTCACTGACCTTGAGCGTGATTTCTTTCTGGCATGATACGAATGCCATGGCAGCCACGAGGGTCGCCGCATAGAATGTAGTTGTCCTCATAGCAATTAGATTTCAAATGTAAGATCCAGAAAACTGTCTGTAGATTCTACCATTTCGTCAACTACAACAGGCTTTTCACCTGTCGCCTTAATCTGCTCCTTCGTCACGGAGCCAACCAAGAATGGTTCATGCTCGACGACAAGTCTGACCGTCGTGAGCCCTGAGTACTTTTTGTGCATAGTAATAAGAATTGCCCTTGTTACAGGCATACACGACGATCCAGAAACAAATCTATACATCATTGGCATAACAGGCAATATATTCCCAAGCACATAACCTAGATGCTATTAATCAATATGATAAAAGCATTCTTGATTTCACAAAAAAGCGGCTGAGCAACACTTTCGAAAAATTCTCCTAGTTGAGAACCTCTGCGAGTTTGGTCATGACCTGGGTATGGTCACCATTTAAAATTGCTATCTTTGCCCCATCATGTACGGAATAATCAAAAGAATCAGCGACCTGCTGAGCGGCAAGGCCAGCATTTTCGTGATACTCACCGCAGTCGTCACCTTCTTCTTCCCTGAGCTCTTCGCATGGGTGAAGGGACAGACCCAGACCGTGATACTCGGAGTCATCATGCTCACGATGGGCCTCACCCTCAAGCCGGATGACTTCCGCGAGCTCGCCCGCCGGCCGCTGGACATACTAATCGGCACCTTCGCGCAATTCACGATCATGCCGATAGTCGCATTCTCGCTGGCATGGGTATTCTCCCAGATTCCCGCTGCCGCTCCGTATTCCGCAGCACTCACCATCGGCATTGTGCTCGTCGGCTGCTGCCCGGGCGGAGTTTCGAGCAACATCATGTCCTTCCTCTGCAAGGGAGACGTCGCATATTCGGTCGGAATGACCTGCGTCTCCACCCTGCTTGCTCCGGTGCTGACTCCCCTCCTTGTGCTCTGGCTCGCCGGTGCGAAGGTCGACGTGGACGCGATCGGAATGTTCAAGCAGATACTCATCGTGACCATCTTCCCTATCGCCATCGGCTTCCTCCTGAACCTCTGGCTCGGGCATAAGGACGTGTTCCAGAAGATACAGTCGGTGATGCCGGGAGTGTCCGTGACCGCGCTGGCATGCATAGTCGGAGGTGTGGTCACGACCGTCCATGACCCGCTCGTCGAGAACGGACTCTCTATGTTCATGATCATCTTCGCGATGGTTTTCTGCCACAACGCCAGCGGCTACCTCCTGGGCTACCTCGCAGGTACGCTCTTCCATTTCCCGACCGCAAAGAAGCGAACCATCAGCATCGAGGTCGGCATGCAGAACGCAGGCCTGGGAACCAACCTCGCGATGACCTTCTTCGTCGCCACCAACCCGCTCGCAGTGGTTCCGTGCGCCATCTCATGTGCATGGCACAGCATATCCGGCACCATACTCGCGAACCTCTTCTCCATGTCTGACAAGAAGAAGGAGTCCAAGTGATGGGTGCGATCGACCTCTATGGGCTCGGGCTCGTCGGGCTGTTCATAGGCACGCTCCTCGCGGGCTCGTTCGTGCCATTCAGCGCAGATGCACTCTTCGTCGCTTTCGCCGCAATATATGACGGGGACATGCTCCCCTGCCTGCTGGTCGCAATCATCGGCAACTGGATCGGAGGAATGGTGACCTACCTCTGCGGAAGGCTCGCAAAGTGGGAATGGGTTGAGAGGAAATTCAAGATCAAGCCGGAGACGCTCGCGAGACAGAAATCAAGGATTGACCAATACGGCGTCCTGATCGCCCTGGTCGCATGGATACCGATCTTCGGACAGGCCGTGCTGCTCTCCCTGGGGTTCTACAAGTCCAAGCTGATTCCGACCATGGTCATTCTCGCCGCAGGAATCACGATACGTTTCCTCGCCTGGGCTCTCATCCTGGGATAATGAGAAGTGGCAGCTGCGTCAGCAGCGGGGTAAAATAGCAGAGGCCGGCCCAAAAAGGGCTGGCCTCTGCATATAAGTAGGATGTCCTATTTAGGGCATCCTACTTATAGGACATCCTACATTCGTTGTCAAGAACCATCGTAGCCTCGGTCTGAGGATCGAAAGGAGCCCACTTCGGAAGCTTCGGAGTATTAGGATCGCCGGTCTTCACGAACTGAATCCATGCCGAACTCATCTTATCCGCAAGAGCATAGGCTTCCTTGGTTCCGCCAGTCATCTCGCGCTGTACGGCGACATTGTTGAACATGAAAGGAAGTTCCATGCCATGACAGGCAGCAAGAGCCCTGTCATTGACCTCCGAGATCCATGAGAAGAGGTACACGTATGCAGGAGCACCACCCTGGGCCGCCTTGATGCCGGCCTGCTCTATGACACCCTTGCGGACACGCTCGTCAATTGTGAACTCGACATTGTTGGTATAGCAGAACTCATTGAGGTTCGAACCGATGAGCATAGGGACGTCACGGCTGATTTCCGGTGCCGGATCGAAAGGATGCTGAGGAAGCACGGTTCCATCCACTACAGGAGAGAAACGTCCTCCTGCCTTGCGTCCAGCTGCGTTTCCGGCAGCGAGCACATCCTCGAAAGGAAGCGCGGCAAGCTGCTCCGCGAGCTGCCGGGCAGGAGTCTCAGGATTGAGACCCAGGGCCTCGAGGAAGGCCTTGCATACTGCAGGAGAGTTGCTGCCCTCCATCTGACGGATGGTAGAGCCGCTCTGTACGATTGCCCTGTGGAAAAGGCCCTTTGCAGAAGGCATGGCCATGAGGGTGGAAGTCTTTCCACCGCCACCTGACTGACCGCCGATGGTCACGCACCCCGGATCACCGCCGAACTCTGCGATATTGTCCCTTACCCACTCAAGCGCCTTCACGAGATCCTGCATTCCGAGGTTCGCCGAGTTTGCGAAAGGGCCTCCGAGAGGGCTGAGGTCAAGATATCCGAGGACATTGAGCCTGTGGTTCACAGTCACGACGACGATGTCGCCCTTCTCCGCGAGCGAACGGCCGTCCTGAGCAGGGAGGAAGATTGAGGAGCCGCTGGTGTAACCGCCGCCATGGATCCATACGAAGACCGGACGCTTCTTGCCGTCGAGGGCCGGAGTCCATACATTGAGGACCTGACAGTCCTCGCTCATCATCTCGATCTTGAACTGGAATCCGAAATCATAGTCGGTAGGAGTCCCGAACTTCACGTTCTGATCCTGCTGAGCCTTCGGCCCATATACCTGGGTCTTGAGCACTCCGTCATGGTGGTCAGGGTACTCCGGAGCCATAAACCTTTCGGCCTTGGCATATCTGATTCCCTTGAAGGTATAGATGCCGTCATCGCAGTAGCCCTGGATGTCTCCATAGATGGTATGCGCGATAGAATCCTCCCCAGTCGTAATCGGGCCGGGAACGGACGAGCTGTTGCAGCAGGACGCAGCTAGAATTGCCGCGCCGAGCATGGATGCAAATAAGTGTACGGTTTTCATGGTTGTATTAGTGTTATTAATCGTTCAGTGCTATGCTCTCGAGCAGCTTCACGGCGTCGACATACTGGGTGATGCCCTCGGCAACCTTCTTCGCATCCTGCATCGCGTGCACGACAGTCGCCTGCCTGTTGGCCACATCACCTCCGGCGAACACGCCCTTGAGCGAAGTCATGCCGTAAGGGACTTCCCTGGTGAGGAGGTAGCCCTTGTCGTCCACCTTGATTCCGTTGGTCGTCTTCGGAATCCTGGTCGACGGCACTGCACCCACTGCCATGAGCACGATGTCCGCGTCCACGGTCCTTCGGGAAGTGCTGCCGTCCCCGTTCTTGGTCTCGATCACGATCTGCCTGATGTTCTTATCCTTGTCAGCGAATATCTCGACGATCGATGCATTCCAGTTGAAGAGTATACCCTCCTTGACCGCATCATCATACTCAGCGCGCAACGCAGCCATCCTGTCGATGGTCCTGTGATATACTATCTCCACCTTATCGGCACCGAGTCGCAACGAAGTTCGGGCTGCATCCATCGCAGTGTTTCCGCAACCTACGACGAACACCTTGTCGCCCTCCTTCACCTCGATTTCCTCAGCATTCAGATGTCCCTCTCGGTTCATCTGCACGCGGCGAAGGAAATGGGTAGCATGTCTTACGCCCGGCATACCCTCCTTGCTGCTGGCCAATTCTTCCGAGCCGTCGACATGGACAGGAACCTCGAGCGTACGAGGCTTACCCGCGCCGATTCCGATGAACACCGCATCAAAGCCACTCCTGAAAAGGTCGTCGACAGTGATATCAAGACCGACATGGGAGTTCAGATGGATAGCCACGCCGAGTTCCTCGACATAGCGAACCTCCCTCCTCACGACCTCCTTAGGAAGTCTGTACTCAGGTATGCCGAAGGTCAGCATTCCGCCGGCCTCGGGCTCGACCTCGAAGATCTCCACGCTGAAACCTTTTCGAGCGAGATCGCCGGCCACGGTTAGACCGGCTGGACCCGAACCTACGACAGCGATCTTGCCCCTGTTCTTCGGAGCCACCGCCTCATGGGTGAGCTGAGCCTCGGCATCGAAGTCCGCGACGAACCTCTCGAGCTTGCCGATGTTGATATGCTTGCCGCTCTTGCCGAGCACGCACGAACCCTCGCACTGCTTCTCATGTCCGCAGACACGGCCGCAGACCGCAGGAAGGTTGCTCTTCGTACGTATGATCTTTATTGCGTTTCCGAGATTACCCATGCTGAGCTCATGTATCCACTCAGGTATTTCGTTTCCGATAGGACAGCCCTTCTGGCACATAGGCACCTTGCACCTGAGACAGCGCTGAGACTCGCGTATGGCCTCCGCCAGGGAGTAGCTCTCGTTTACTTCATCAAATCCGGTCATAATCTGTTGTCTTTCGATACAAATATATAAATAAGGCCCGGAATTACGCCATTTTGTATAATCTGGAGTCATGTTTGACCTATCGGGAATCCCTTTGTGGTAACGATAATGCCGATTGTGATTATTGTGGATAAGCTTTTTCATATTTGTTTCAGTGAATCAGACGAAATAAAAAAGCCGGGCAATAGGCTCAATACTGCATACACGACAACCCAAAAGATCCGAAATCCTCCGGTATTGCCACCGGGGGCTTTTCATTTTTATAGACCGCTCTCACGAAAAATCACTTATATTTGTATATGGTATTCTGCCCCAGGCAGAGAAGTAGTGTACAATTATGGATATCAAGAGTATCGGCGTCATGACTTCCGGAGGCGACGCACCGGGAATGAATGCAGCCATCAGGGCTGTGACACGTTCAGCCATCTTCCAGGGTTGGAAGGTATTCGGAATCTATCGTGGTTACGAGGGCCTCATCAAGGGCGACATCGAGGAATTCACCTCGGAGAGCGTCAGCAGCACCATCCAGCGTGGAGGTACCATCCTCAAGACGGCAAGGAGCAAGGACTTCATGACCGTCGAAGGTCGTGAAAAGGCTTATGAGAACATCAAGAAGTTCGGTATCGACGCCCTCGTCGTTATCGGAGGCAACGGTTCTCTCGCAGGAGCCCAGCAACTCGCGAAGGAGTATGACATCCCTTGCGTCGGACTTCCTGGCACCATCGACAACGACCTCTACGGAACAGACATGACCATAGGATACGACACAGCCCTCAACACCATCGTTGACTGCGTCGACAAGATCCGCGACACCGCGACTTCCCACAACCGCATCTTCTTCGTCGAGGTGATGGGACGCGATGCAGGTTTCCTCACCCAGAACAGCGCCATCGCTTCAGGTGCAGAGGCTGCCATCATACCAGAAGACATGACCGGTATCGAGCAGCTCGAGCAGTTCATCGCCCGCGGAATCCGCAAGAGCAAGAACTCCAGCATCGTGCTCGTTTCCGAGAGTCCTAAGGACGGCGGTGCGATGTACTATGCTGAGCAGATGCGCAAGAACCATCCTGAGTTCGACGTCCGCGTGACCATCCTCGGCCATCTCCAGCGCGGTGGTACCCCGACTGCTTACGACCGTATCCTTGCGTCCCGTCTCGGTGTCGCAGCCATCGAGGCTCTCAACGAGGGTCAGCGCAACGTGATGGTCGGCGTGAAGAATGACCAGATCGTATACGTTCCTTTCTCTCGAGCAATCAAGTTCGACAAGCCTATCGACAAGGAACTCATCAACGTCCTGAGCGTCCTCTCGATCTAAGGCCGGACAGGCATTCCAAGCTAAAATCACAAAGCACTGTCTATCAGCGACATAAAACAGTGACGGCTCCCCCGAGAGAGGGAGCCGTCATTATGTCATCGTGCTGAGGGCCAGCACTTTATGATCAGAGCGCAGGCTGGATTATTCCTCTGGCTGAGCACCGGTAAGAGCATTGAACTGCTCTTCGGAAATCATCTGACAGTTACCGTTGAACTTGCTGCCAAGCTCGATGCTGATACGGCGGGTCTGGATGTTTCCTACGAGGTTACCACCCTCCTTGAGGGAGAAGGTATCCTTCACGAAGATATTGCCGTTGATGGCACCCCAGATATCGATGTCATTGCAGATGATGTCACCGACGATCTTGGCAGTGTCACCGATGATTACGCGACCATTCGAAGTAAGCTTTCCCTCGAAGTTTCCATCGATCCTGATGTCATTAGGAGAAATGATTTCACCCTTGATGGTGATGTCGGCAGCTACGCGGCTAGCCGTGTTGTTGCTTGATGGCTGTTCTTTCATATCTGTAATCTTTTAATATCTGTTAAAGTCCCCTACCGTGGCAATTCTTGAACTTCTTGCCGCTTCCGCATGGGCATGGATCGTTACGTCCTACCTGCTTCTCGACATGGACTGGCATGTTGCTCTTAGGCTCGCCTCCGTTGGTCACGAGATCCGAACGGCTGGTGCGTACCTGGCTCATGTCCTGCTGCCTTCTCTGCTGCTGTGCTGGTGAAGGAGCCTGTGCCTGGCTTGCGTCGCGAAGAGGAATCTGTGCCCTGAAGAGGAACGAAAGGATTGCCTTGTTGAGGCCTTCGAGCATATTCCTGAAGAGGTCGAAGCTCTCGAGCTTGTACACGAGAAGCGGATCCTTCTGCTCGTATGACGCATTCTGTACAGACTGCTTGAGGTCATCCATCTCACGGAGATGCTCCTTCCAGTGGTCGTCGATCTGCCAGAGGGTAATGGTCTTGCTGAGGACGCGTGCAATCTCCTTCGCCTCGGTCTCGTAAGCCTTCTTGAGGTTGACGGAGATGGTCACCATCTTATGACCGTCGGTCACAGGAACCGCGATGTTCTGGTATATCGCACCCTGGTTCTCGTAGACCTCCTTGATGATAGGAAATGCCTTCTGGGCCATGGTGTCCATACGGCGCTGGTAAACTGCGAGCATGTTCTTGAAGAGCGCCTCCTTGATGTCAGCGACCTTCGCACCTGCATAGAACTCCTCATCGAAGCCGAGGTCGATAGAGAGAGATGCCATGACGATCTCGTTGAAATCCTCGTAGCTGCATCCCTCGGAAGCCTCCGCAAAGATCTGAGCCATATCCTGCATCATGTTCATCACGTCGATCTCCACCCTCTCACCAGAGAGCGCGTTGCGACGCTTGGTATAGATAACCTCCCTCTGGAAGTTCATCACGTCATCGTACTCAAGGAGTCTCTTACGGATACCGAAGTTGTTCTCCTCGACCTTCTTCTGTGCCTTCTCGATGGCATTTGAAAGCATGTTGCTCTCGAGTGCCTCATCGTCCTTCATGCCGAGGCCGTCGACGACGCTGGCGATTCTCTCAGAACCGAAGAGTCGCATAAGCTTATCCTCGAGAGAGATGTAGAAGGTAGATGAACCCGGGTCACCCTGACGTCCGGCACGACCACGGAGCTGGCGGTCGACACGGCGTGAATCGTGACGCTCGGTACCGATGATTGCAAGACCGCCGGCCTCACGTACTTCAGGAGAAAGCTTGATATCGGTACCACGACCGGCCATGTTGGTCGCGATGGTCACGGTACTGCTCTGTCCTGCATGTGCAACGACCTCCGCCTCACGTGCATGCTGCTTCGCGTTGAGCACCTGATGCTGGATACCACGCATCCTGAGCATACGGCTGAGGAGCTCTGAAGTCTCGACGTCGGTGGTACCGACGAGGACTGGACGTCCCTCTGCGACGAGTTCCTGAACCTTCTTGATGACGGCGTTGTACTTCGCTGCCTTGGTCTTGTATATGAGATCCTCGTTATCCTGACGAGCGATAGGCTTGTTGGTAGGAATGACGATGACGTCAAGCTTGTAGATCGACCAGAACTCACCTGCCTCGGTCTCCGCGGTACCTGTCATACCTGCGAGCTTGTGGTACATACGGAAGTAGTTCTGGAGGGTGATGGTCGCGAAGGTCTGGGTCGCTGCCTCTACCTTCACGTTCTCCTTGGCCTCGACTGCCTGATGGAGGCCGTCGCTCCAGCGGCGTCCCTCCATGATACGGCCTGTGGACTCGTCGACGATCTTGATCTTGTTGTCCACGATCACATAGTCGATATCCTTCTCGAACATCGCATAAGCCTTGAGGAGCTGGTTCACGGTGTGGACGCGCTCGCTCTTGATTGCGAAGTCGGCCATGATGGCATCCTTGCGCTCCTGCTTCTCTGCAGGTCCGATTTCCTGCTTCTCGAGGTCTGCGATCTGGGCGCCGACGTCAGGAAGTACGAAGAACTCAGCATCCTCAACGGCTGAGGCGAGCACCTCGTGACCCTTGTCGGTCATATCCACGGAGTGCTGCTTCTCGTTGATGACGAAGAAGAGCGGGTCGGTCACGATATGCATCTCCTTCTCGTTGTCCTGCATATAGTAGTTCTCAGACTTCTGGAGAATCTGCTTGATTCCCGGTTCGCTGAGGTACTTGATGAGAGGCTTGTACTTAGGAAGTCCCTTGTATGCACGAAGGAGAAGCTTTCCTCCCTCTGCCTCGTCGCCGGAAGCGATGAGCTTCTTGGACTCATTGAGGACCTCGGTTACGAAGGTACGCTGGCGGCTGTAGAGCCTCTCCACGTATGGCTTGTATTCTGCGAACTGCTGGTCGTCGCCCTTCGGCACAGGACCAGAGATGATCAGAGGGGTACGCGCGTCATCGATGAGCACCGAGTCGGCCTCGTCGACGATAGCGTAATGGAGCTTGCGCTGCACGAGGTCCTCAGGGTTCGTCGCCATGTTGTCACGGAGGTAGTCGAAACCGAACTCGTTGTTGGTACCGAAGGTGATGTCGCATGCATAGGCCTTCCTTCTCGCATCTGAGTTAGGCTGATGCTTGTCGATGCAATCCACCGAGAGGCCGTGGAACATGTAGAGAGGTCCCATCCACTCAGAGTCTCGTTTCGCGAGGTAGTCGTTCACTGTGACCACGTGGACACCCTTGCCTGCGAGCGCATTGAGGAACACCGGGAGGGTCGCAACGAGAGTCTTACCCTCACCGGTTGCCATCTCCGCGATATTACCCTCACGCTCACGCTCGGCCTCCTTGGTCGCTGCGTTCTTGCGGCTGTATGTGAGGACTGCACCGCCGAAGAGCTGGCAGTCATAGTGGATCATGTCCCAGGTGATCTCGTTACCACCGGCCATCCAATGGTTCTGCCAGATGGCGTCGTCACCCTCGATGGTGATGAAATCCTTGGTGGCTGCGAGCTCACGGTCGAAATCGGTAGCCTTCACGCGGATGGTCTCGTTCTGGGTGAACCTGCGGCCGGTGCTCTTCATGATGGCGAAGGCCTCAGGAAGGATCTCCTCGAGTATCTCCTCGATCTGGTCGTCGATTACCTTCACGAGCTTGTCGGACTCTGCAGCGAGCTTCTCCTTCTCCTCGACCGGGATGTCCTTCTCGAGTTCATCCTTGATCTCAGCCACGCGTGCCTCATTCTCGGCAGTGCGGTCCTTGATGAGCTGGCGGAGAGCCGCTGACCTTGCGCGAAGCTCATCATCCGAGAGCTTGTCTATCTCCTCATAGGCTGCAAGCGCCTTGACGACGTAAGGCTGGAAACGCTTTGCGTCGCGGTCGGCCTTGGAGCCGAATATCTTCTTGAAAACGTCTGTCAGTGACATATCTTGTTGTTTTTATATTTCTATTTCCGGCAGCATAGCCGAACAAAAAATGTAGGCTATCTGCATTTTATTACAAATAACCTACAAATATAGAAAGAATATCCGAATATCGGCTAATTCATTTCGTAGAAATGTATATCGCTATTCCTCCATCCGGAGCGTTTCCGACGTCGGATCGAATCCGGGATCAGGCGGCAGCTGCATGCCCTGTGCCACCGCGCCTGCTCCGGCAGCGACTGCAAGGGCGTCACAGCGCTCATTCTCGGGATGTCCATTATGCCCGTGAACCCACTGGAAACGCACGCTGTGCTTCTTCAGAAGCGGCAGGAGCTCCATCCACAGATCCGGGTTCTTGACCTTCTTGAAGCCCTTTCGGACCCAGTTCTCGAGCCAGCCCTGATTGATGGCATTGACGACGTAGGAAGAGTCGCTGGTCACTATCACGTCGGCCTTGTCCCACTTGATGGCCTTGAGTCCGACGATGACTGCGAGAAGCTCCATCCTGTTGTTGGTGGTGCACGCAAATCCGCCCGACATCTCCTTCACCAGGCCGCCGCACTTGAGCACGATGCCATAGCCTCCAGGGC
>NZ_JBAEER010000075.1:0-26342 GCF_056207615.1 Candidatus Cryptobacteroides sp.
AAGTAGAACTGAGAAGGCTCGTTACGGAGCCACAACCACTCATTCTAAATCAAGATGTCAATGAACTAACTTTATTTTGAAATTTTTAACGCATCAGTAGTATTTATCCAACATTTGTATTGTCGCCCTCCTGAGCTCCTCTTCCGTTCCTTCGTTCCTGAGGACCAGGTCTATACGCGGATCGTCCGCGACGGATGGCTGGGCTGCCACCCTTTTCATCGTCTCTTCCCTGCTTCTGCCATCACGCTGCGAGGCTCTCGCAACCCTCAGCTTCAACGGGGCGTCGACGTATACAATCTTGTCGACGAGGCCTTCCGGCAGTCCTCTCTGGAGGGCTATGGCCGATTCGAAGACCACTAATTCCGCGTCCTGATGTTCCTTGCGGAAAGCATCGAAGTCACGGTAGACCGCAGGATGCACGAGGCTCTCGAGCTTCGAGAGCTTGGCCTGGTCCGAGAACACTATCCCGGCGAGAGCCTTTCTGTCTATACTGCCATCTTCACCCTTCACCGCCGGTCCCATCGCCGAGACCACCGCCTCAGCAAGTTCCGGATCACGGTCGTAGAGGCTCCTGGCCATGGAATCCGAATCATATACAGGGATTCCCCTTTCGGCAAGGATACGGCAGACGCAGGATTTTCCGCTGCCTATGCCTCCTGTTATGAGCAAGGTCGTCATTGCTCAAACACTTCGACGAACATCGGGTCGATGGTATAGTCGATGACGCCAGCGTCCTTGACCCTGAGCTTTACCGGACACTTGCCGGACCTTGAATCAAGATAGTCGTCGTAATCGACATAAAGGACAGCCGAAACCGTAGGATCAACTGCAAGCGGGAACGCACAGCGGAACCTGATGTCAGCAGACGACGGAACGACTACGAGCTTCTTGTCGATTGGCTTGTTGACGATCTGTATGTCCGAGCTGAACGGGATATCCACATAGCGCACGGCAGAGTACGAGTACCTTACCTCATCCTCTGAGAGACGCATTCCCTTTATCTTGCTGAGCTTGAGTACGCCCTGTCCGTCGTTCGATATGCCTGACTTGCCGAACCTGGTGGTAAGGACTTCTCCGATCGTAGAGAGCCTGCTCATCTCACCATAGACGGTGACACTGTCGGGAGAAAGCTTCACGCCGTCCGTGAACATGTAGCCCGCCTCGGTCTCGAAAGAGCCATTCAGCACCACCGGAACCTTCCTGTGGCTCACCGGAGCGAACCTGAAGGTCACGGTATCGGTCACAAAATATTCGACTACCGAACCTTCTCCAAAGAGCTCGTGCGAGAAGCCCATGAGTTCCTTTGAGGTCAGGTAGTAGGTATCTCCGGAGAGATGATGGAAGTCCTCGTCATGCACATTGATCACCCTGTCGGAATGTCTTATCTTCATCTTCACGATGTTGAAACCGATGCAGCGGGCACGTGCAACGACCTCCGCGCTGTTGGTCGACAGCTCGGCATGTCCTTCGATGCTGCTCTTCGCAACGACCTGAACGGACACGAAGTCGGTGTACTTGAGTGCCAGGTTATGTATGAACCATATACTTAACGCCAAGAGGAGAGATGCCAGGAACACCGGCATATCTCCCCTGTCAAGTTTCAGGAACCTGGCTATCTTCCCGAGGATTTCCTTCATTTCTAATTACTGCCTTGCAGCGTCAGAGAAATCCTTTACGACCGAAGTCTTGTCAACCTTGATCTTCACGTTGTTGTCGACCTCGAGAAGAAGGGTCTTCTCCTGGATTTCGACTACCTTTCCGTAGATGCCGCCGATGGTTACGACCTTGTCGCCCTTCGAAAGTGAGTTACGGAAGTTCTCGAGTTCCTTCTGCTGCTTGCGCTGCGGACGAATCATGAATATCCACATCACGATGAAGATGAGGATGAGCATGATCCACATTGACATTGCGGAACCCTGCTGGGCAGGCTGTGCAGCCTGGAGGAGGATGTTAAGAGTGTTCATATCTTATCTTTTGGTTATTGCGGTTAATGGATTAGTCCTTGTTGATGAGGCCTTCGCTGCGGAGCTTCACCACGAGTCTGTCGAGAATACCGTTCACGAAGACGCTGCTCTTAGGAGTTCCGTAGAACTTGGAGATCTCCACGTACTCATTGAGCGACACCCTTACCGGGATTGAAGGGAAGTTGCAGATCTCGGAGAGGCAGCAGACCATCAGGCACACGTCGGTGGTCACAAGGCGGTCACGGTCGAAGCTAGGCACAGACTCGGAGATCATCGCAGAGTACTTGGCATAGGCCGAATATGAGGTCTGGAGAAGCTTGAGGACGAACGCATGGTCGCTTTCCACTGCCTTTCCGCCCTTCGCGAGGATGTCGCTCTGGTAGAGAGGAAGCTGACGCCAGTGCTCACCGTCCGCAAAGGACTTGAAGGTCCTGCAGCACCATGTAAGGCAATATGCAAGGTCGTCGTTCCAGTATATGTCCATGGACTCGAGGATCTCGTCAAGCCCCTCGGCGTCTACGATTTCCTCTTCGTAGATGCGGGTGAAGAGACGGCAATCCTCAGCGAGAGACGACTCTTCGCGAGCGATGTAGTCCGCATAGTACTTCTTCTCGCAGATCGATGCGTAGATCTTCTTCAGCACGAGGTCGTACTGATCCCATGAATATTTGTATTTCTTCCAGGTCTTCTGGAAATCGATATCGTCGCCGATGAGCTTCGCGAGTGCGTTGTCGACGAACTTGGTGTCAGGATTCTTCTTCGTGCCCGCCACAGCGGTGAGGGCTGGTACGAGACCGAGCATGAGGACATAGAGGTCCCTCGTAGACTCGCATGACTCGGCAAGCAGCTTCTCTGCATCCGAGATGGAGGTCTCTGCGCCGCTTTCCCTGAGAATTACACTGCTGTAAAGAGCTTTGAAGGCTTTGATCCTCAATATACGTCTATTCAACATAATATCATCATCAAAATTTGGACAAAGATACGCTCAATTCCCGAAAAAAACATTATTTTTGTTGAGGTAAAGACAATAAAAATCACAGTACCATGAACCGCGAGGATTTTGAAGACAGCTACGCACAGGAGCGTAATGGTGAGGACGTTTACTCAAAGCCGGTAAGGGCAGGAAAGCGCACCTATTTCTTCGATGTGAAGGCGACCAAGGGAAACGATTTCTATCTCACGATCACCGAAAGCAAGAGAAGGGTCGAGAGAGACGGAACTTTCTCCTATGACAAACACAAGATTTTCCTCTACAAGGAGGATTTCGAGAAGTTTGCGGACGGTCTCCAGGAAGTGGTGGACTACGTGAGAAAGAACTGCGCCTACGACGTCGTGGAGAAGAAGGATGACGACGGCTACACCGACGTGAAGTTTGAAGAACTATAGAAAACGACACGACATGGACGCGAGGCTCTCGCGTCCTGTTTTGTATGAAACAAAGCAAAGATGAAGACTAGCACCAAGATCATAATCTATCTCTCGATAGCACTGCTGCTGATCGGCAGCATCACTTTCTACATACGCTACTGTTTCGTGTTCGGAGAGGGCGTGAAGGCAGGCGAGCTCAACAGGGTCGTCTACAAGGGATATGTCTTCAAGACATACGAGGGATATATCGTACAGTCAGGATTCAATTCCAAGAGTGCAAGCAGGAACGCAAAGGCAGCAAGCCAGACCGGCCAGGGCATACAGTCAAACGAGTTCCTGTTCTCTGTCAAGGACAAGGCAATCGCTGACTCGCTCATGTATCACTGCGGAGGCAAGCAGGTCGAGCTACACTACAAGGAGTACCTCGGCAAGCTTCCTTGGCGCGGTAAGGAAAAGTTCATCGTGGACCGCATAGTCGCAGTTCACGACTAATCGTTGAATTCAGATCATGAAGAAACTCATAACTCTCTCTGCAATACTTTTCGCCACCGTGATGATGGCTCAGCCGGGCGTGGTGTCCGTCAGACCGGCAAATCCTTCTGACGGCAAGATCCTCACCATGGAGGAGACCATTCTCAGCAGGACCCTCAGCCCACAGATGGGCAAGGTGCGCGACTATCTTCCACAGGCCTCGGCAAAGCCTTCGGTGAAGGCATGGAGCGAAGGAGGAAGCCTCTACATAGACAAAGGCGACGGCAAACAGATCTGCGTCGCAAGGAGCGAGGCTGACGGCATCGTGTACGGAGAGACCGTGAGCAGGAACGAATTCGGAATCAGCGGAGGCATCTTCTGGAGTCCTGACTACAGCAAGCTCGCCTTCTACAGGAAGGACGAGACCCGTGTGACCAAGTTCCCTCTCTTCAACATCACTTCGAGGACTGGCAACAATGTCGACATACGCTACCCTATGGCCGGAATGGATTCGGAGCTCATCACCTTGGGCGTGTACGACCTCGCAAGCGGGTCAACCGTCTGGGTCAAGCCGACCGACTTCACAGAGGAGCGTTATCTCTCCAACATCAGTTGGTCACCTGACAGCCGTCACATCCTCATCCAGGTACTCGACCGTGCACAGAGCCATGTCCACATGAACATGTATTCATCCGCAGACGGAAGTTTCGAGAAGACCATCCTCACCGAGGAGAACGAAAGATACGTGGAGCCAAGCGACCCAGTGTGGTTCGTCAAGGGTTGCGAGGACAAGTTCATCTACCGTACGGACAACAGGGATGGCTACCGCAACCTCTATCTTTGCGACTACGACGGGAATGTGATCCGTCTGACGGCAACTGACGCCGACGTCGAGTACGTGGGCAACGACGGAAAGTTCGTATACTACACCTCCGCAGAGGTATCACCTGTCGAGAACCATCTCTTCAGAGTCGAACTCAAGAAAAAGAAGAACAGCTTCGTACCGGGAAAGGTCACCAGACTCACTTTCGCCGAGGGCTGGCATCAGATCGTGATGGACCCGGAATATGCATATTTCATCGATGTATACAGCAGCCTGTGCAATCCAGGGACAGCAGAGAAGGTCAGCAGCGACGGCAAGACTCGCGAGCTCATCATGCAGGCAGAGGATCCTACAATGGACTACGCATATACCGAGATAGACCTCGGAACAGTCAAGAGCGCTGACGGAAAATTCGACAACTGGTACAGGATGATCAAGCCTATCAACTTCGACCCGAGCAAGAAATATCCGGTGATCGTATACGTATACGGTGGTCCGCACTCACAGATGGTGCAGGACAGCTACATGGCCCAGCTCAGGAGATGGGAGATGTATATGGCACAGAGAGGATATCTCGTATACGTCCAGGACAACCGCGGTACATCAAACAGGGGCGCAGAGTTCGAGAAGGTGATCCACAGGCAGTGCGGTCAGGCAGAGATGGCTGACCAGATGGAAGGAATAAAGATGCTCAAGAGCCTTCCATACGTCGATGCTGACCGAATCGGCGTACATGGGTGGAGTTACGGCGGATTCATGACCATCTCGCTCATGACCAACTACCCTGATGTATTCAAGGTAGGCGTGGCCGGCGGTCCTGTCATTGACTGGAAGTGGTATGAGGTGATGTACGGAGAGAGATATATGGATACCCCTCAGGAGAATCCGGAGGGCTTCGAGAAGACCAGCCTCATAAACAAGGCAAAGGATCTCAAGGGCAAGCTGCTGATCTGCCAGGGTGCCATCGACAACACCGTCGTCTGGGAGCACAGCCTCAGCTTCGTGCAGAAGTGCATTGAGGAGAACGTCCAGCTCGACTACTTCCCATACCCGCTTTCAGAGCATAATGTATCCGGCACTTGGAGGGTACATCTGATGGACAAGGTTTCAATGTATTTCGAAGATTACCTATAAAAAAATAAGCAGGATAGTTTCGCAACTGTCCTGCCCGATCAGAAAAAAATTAGAATTGAAAGTGTGTGTTGTGTGAGATGAATGGTGTTGACATTCATTCAGTGCAAATATAGAACTTTTTGAATTAATAAAAGTAACATTTACACCATAATTTATATCATAATTTTCGCATTTAACCTATAGCAACCTATAAAAACTTAACATGAGAGTAGAAATTTTTGACAACTCTGCCCAAGAGATCAGAAGACAACGAATACCGTTTGTCGATGGTTGGTATCAGACGAACGAGAACATATTCGCCATAATCTGTCTCGAAGGAAGTGCTAGAATGTACATTGAAACCGGCGAGGAATTCCAGCTAAGCAAGCAGAAATACGCGCTCATCTTTGACCGAGGTTTCAGGTTCGACGAAAGGAGCGAAGATTTCAAGATCCGTGTGATCAAGACTGACCGTAGCTTCCTCAACAGCATCATCGACATGGAAATGAGGCTCAGCCTCAACAAACTGTTCTGCCGTCCTCGAGTACTTAGCCTATCCGCGAATCAGCTCCACATCTATGAACTCGTCACGAAGGACCTCCAGATTCTTCTCCGCTACGAGGACAGGAACTATTCATACGAGATCATCACCGGCTACCTCAAGGTATTCACCTATTCTTCACTCTTCGCAATGGAGAGGATGGAGCAGTCCGAAGTGTATTCGACCAAGAGAGAACACGAAATATCTGACAGATTCATTACGCTCGTCAGGGAGCACTATATCGAGTCACGCCGCGTAAGCTTCTATGCGGAGAGGCTGAATGTGTCGTCCAAGTACCTTTCATCGCTCGTCAAGAAGGCAACGGGAAGACATCCTACGGAGTGGATAGACGACTATACCGTTGACGAGATCAAGCACCGTCTGGCCACAACCGACCAGACCATGCAGAGCATGAGCTTCGATCTCGGATTCTCTACCCCGTCACACATGACTAAGTTCTTTCACGACAAAACCGGCAAGACTCCTAAGGAGTATCGCCGGTCTCATACGGTAAACAGCAAAGTCAAGCACTAGTTCTTGAGCTTTTCCTTTGCGTATTCGAGCGTAACGTGAAAACTCTTCTTCTTGGTGGAAGGAGCTTCATACATGGCGTCCGTCATGATCTGTTCGCAGATGCTGCGCAGACCACGGGCGCCTAATTTCTTTTCTATTGCAGTATCGACGATCAGGTCGAGGACTTCTGGATCGATGATGAGTTCCTTGTCGTCGAGTTCGAACATCTTCGCGTACTGCTTCATAAGTGCATTCTTCGGCTCCTTGAGTATCCTCAGAAGCGCTTCCCTATCAAGCTGATCGAGATAGGTGATCACGGGAAGTCGTCCGATGATCTCAGGGATGAGACCGTAGGCACGGAGATCCTGTGCAGATACGTACTGGAGAAGGTTGTTCTTGTCAACTTGATTCTTTGAAGAAGCGCCGAAACCGATCACCTGAGTGTTGAGCCTCTGCGCAATCCTCCGCTCTATTCCCTCGAAAGCACCGCCGCAGATGAAGAGAATGTTCTGAGTATTCACATGGATGAATTCCTGCTCAGGATGTTTGCGTCCACCCTGGGGCGGCACATTGACCACCGAGCCCTCGAGAAGCTTCAGCATGGCCTGCTGAACGCCCTCGCCGCTGACATCTCTGGTGATTGAAGGATTGTCGCTCTTACGTGCAATCTTGTCGATCTCATCGATGAAGACTATTCCCCTCTCCGCCTTCTCCTGGTCATAGTCGGCCTCCTGGAGCAAGCGTGAAAGTATGCTTTCGACATCCTCTCCGACATATCCGGCCTCAGTGAGCACTGTAGCGTCAACGATGGTGAAAGGAACGTCGAGAAGCTTCGCAATTGTCTTTGCCATCAGGGTCTTTCCCGTACCTGTAGGACCGACCATCAGGATATTGCTCTTTTCGAGCTCAAGTCCGTCATCCTTGCGGATGAGGTTGTTGTTGATTCTCTTGTAATGGTTGTAGACCGCTACGGAAAGAAGCTTCTTACACCTGTCCTGACCAATCACATACTCGTCAAGAGCCTTGTGGATCTCCATAGGCTTGAGCAGCTTGAGCTCAGGCTCGTCCGCCTTCGCCCCTTTCTTATTGCCCTTTTTCTGGAAGTCCCGGAGATATTCGTTTCCCATCTTGACGCAGTCACTGCAAATGCATGCGTCAATACCCTGAAGCAGGAGCGGGACCTCAGCCTCACTCCTGCCACAGAACATACAATATCTTGATGTCTTCTTTGCCATCAGACTCTCTTTTTCAGGATCTCGTCAACCATTCCGTACTCGAGAGCTTCCTGGGCTGTCATCCAGTAGTCGCGATCTGCGTCGGCCTCGATCTTCTCGACTGGCTGTCCGCTGTGTTCGGATATGATCTTGTAGAGTTCCTGTTTTGTCTTAAGTATTTCCCTAGCAGCAATCTCAATGTCAGATGCCTGGCCTCTCGCACCTCCGAGCGGCTGATGGATCAGCACGCGTGAATGTGGAAGAGCCGACCTCTTTCCATGCGCACCAGCGCAGAGAAGCACAGATCCCATCGACGCAGCCATTCCTGTCACGATAGTAGCGACGTCAGGCTCGATGATCTGCATCGTATCGTATATCGCAAGACCTGAGGAAACCTGTCCGCCAGGAGTATTGAGATAGAGCGATATGTCTGCTGAAGGGTCGTTGGATGTAAGGAACAGGAGCTGGGCGGTGATGATGTTTGCGACATCATCGTCAACTGGTACACCGAGGAAGATGACCCTGTCCATCATCAGACGGCTGAACACATCCATGGAAGCGACATTGAGCTTCCTCTCCTCGATGATAGTCGGGTTGATATATGAATCAACCGCACTACGATAGTCATGCAGGGTCAGTGAGCTGACACCTGCAGACCTCGCATATTTCTCAAACTCGCTGCTCATCTTCATGAATTAAAGCTCGCGGAACTTTGCTACAGAGATTTTCTTCTTCTTGAGGGAGATGATCTCGCGAACTGCGTTCACGGTCTTCTCGTTCTCAACCTGCTCGATGATACGGCGGCTCTCCTTCTCCTGGCTGAGGATGTTCTTGGCAAATGCCTCGAGCTGCTCATCAGGAACGTTGTTCATGCCGTACATTGCGAACTGGTATGCAGCATAACCCTTTGCTGAGTTCATCACGTCAGCCTCCTCGATCTTGACGCCGAGCTTCTCGATGAGATAGTCGCGTACGAGCTGCCAACGATAGTCCTCGATGAAGAGTGGCCACTCCTTCTCGATGTCCTCCTGGGTGAACTTACCGTCGTTAGCGACGAAGATCCACCTCTTGAGGAACTTCTCAGGGAGTTCCATGGCTGCCTTTGAAACGAGGTAATCCCTCATATCCTTCTGGAGACGATAGTCAGCCTCCTGAACATATTCTGCCTTGAGTCTCTCCTCGATCTTTGCGTCGAACTCAGACTCGCTCTTCACGTTGCCCTCGCCGAAGATCTTGTCGAAGGTCTCCTGAGTCATAGGAGCATCCACGAAAGTCTTGACGTTGGTCACACTTACCTTGAACTCTGGGTTAAGGGTTGCAAGTTCCTCCTTGGTTACCTTGAGCATTGCTGCACGGTCAGCCTCGTTGGTGAAAGCCTCATTTACGTTGACGTTGAGAACGTCACCAGCCTTGACACCCACGAATGCAGGACGAACGTCCTCTGCGATTGAGCGAAGAGCCACATAGGTGCCCTCCACCTTCATGCCTTCCTGCTCGAAGTCAGCAATGATGAAGTCATCTGCCTTAGCCTCGGTACCTTCCTCGAGAGAACCGTACTGGCGGAGAAGGTTTGACTTCATCTCCGCCTTTGCCTCAGCGGTAGCAGTGATGGTATAGTATACGACCTCGTCGCTGCTGCTGAGCTCGAAGTCGAGGGTAGGATTCTGAGCGACATCGAACTTGAACTCGAAGTCGTTACCGTCCTTCCACTCTACTGAAGGCTGGTCCTCAGATGGAAGAGGCTCGCCTACAGGCCTGATGTTGTTGTCCTGGAGATACTGGCTGAGGGTCTCAGAGATAACGTCGTTGACTGAATCAACGAGAGCGTTCTGGCCGTACATCTTCTCTACGAGAGATGCTGGAACCATACCCTTGCGGAAGCCCTTGATCTCTGCCTTGCGACGGAAATCAGAGAGTTTCTTCTTTTTCTTGTCAGCATAGTCTGCAGCTGCGATCTGCAGGGTGAGTTCGAGATTGAGATTGTCAATCTTGTTTTCTTTAATATTCATATTCTTATCTTGTAATTATTATTTCCACACAAAGGGGTGCAAAAATACCACTATTTCCTTGATATTCAAAATCAGAGGCGTCGCTTTTTCTTCTGCTCAGCATCCTGGGCATCCGGATACGCGATACGTGGGTGGTAAATGTCGATGAGATACTTCTTGATGATGCTGCGCACCTTCTCGAGTTCACTCATGGTGATATCTGATTCGACTAGCTGACCCTCGGCAATCTTGCCATCGATGATCTTATCCACAAGGGCCTCGAGCGATTCCTTGGTCTTGTCCGGCTGGGTCCTCGATGCTGCCTCGACTGAGTCACAGAGCATGAGGATCACATGTCCCTTCTTTATCGGCTTACGGCCTGTGTAGCTGAACATTGCCGCCTCCGGAGCATCAGGAGAGCCACCGTTCTTGAGATACATTCCGTAGAAATATCCCGTGCGGGTTGTTCCATGATGGGTTCTGATGTAGTCGACGATGATGTCCGGAAGTCCATACTTCTCGGCAAGGACGAGACCGTCGCTGACATGTCTGATGAGATGCTGGGCACTTTCCTGAGGGGTAAGACCTTCATGGAAGCGGTTGCTGCCGTCGGTGTTCTCGATGAAGCATCCCGGATTCATCATCTTGCCGATGTCATGATACATCGCACCGGCACGAATAAGTTCGACGTTTGCGCCGATTTCCTTCGCGGCAGCCTCACACATGTTCATCACCTGGAGAGAGTGCTGGAAGGTGCCTGGAGCCTTCTGATTGAGTTCAATCAGGCATTTGTTGGCATTGGTGTCGCAGAGCTCGTGGAGACGGTTCTTTGAAACCAGCCTGAATATCTTCTCGAAGAGGAAGATGATAGGATAGCCGGCAACGCATAGGAAAGCACTGAGCGCAAGTGAAGCCAGCACACTGTAGTCAGACAGAGATGCGACCCCCTCAAAGAGCTGGAACACCATCCAAACCACCGCCAGCACGACAAAGATCAGGAAGGCATTCACGAACTGAAGCCAGCCACGGTTGAAATACGCGAATGTGTATATGGTCATAACACCGGCGGCGAGGTACATCACGAAGAGCTCCGGTCCGTTGTGAGCAAAGATCAGCAGCGGCAGGAGCGACACTATGTATACCGGAAGTACCACGCGCTTCTTGAAGAAGGCGAGCATGTAGATGGCCACGAGAGTGAACGGCACCATGAAAAGGTAGTGAGCTCCTATCCTGTCCACTACGAGGGAACCCACGCAGGAGAGAAGGAAGAGCATCAGGATGTACATGAAACGGTTCGTGTCCCTGAAAATGGACTCGTTCGTGTAGAGAATCGAGAAGAAGAGCAGGGCCACGATAATCAGTGACATCAGCATGTTCGCAAGGAGCAGTAAGATGATAGGACCATTGTAACCGAGGCTGTTCTCATATTCGGCCTTGTACGAATCAAGGAGCTGTTCGATCTCAGCTGTCACGACTTCCCCCGTCGAGACTATGAGCGTACCCGCAGGCTTGATTCCGTCGGTAGTGGAGATGAGGTCTGCAGAGCTGTATCGGACGAAATCCGTCGTCTTCTGATCGAATGAAAGGTCAGGCAGGATGAAATTATACACACCTATCGCAACGCAGAGCGAGTCTGCATTCATGCCCGTAGAGGATGCACTCACCGCCGCGAGGATCTCCGCCTTGGCTTCATCCACGGTGTAAAGCTCGGACAGAGGATACTTTATCGCCTTCTTGTCCGTCTGCACATAGATGTACGAATCGACGTTGGGGATATCCTTCGACTGAAGCACTCCCCTGTCATAGATAGCAGCCAGCCAGCCCAGGATTGATGATCGGACCTCTCCGTTCTCACCGAAGTCTGCCGAGGACACTGCATTCCTTGCAGAATTGTAGACCTCTGCCGACTTCCTGTAGTAAGGAGTGTTGTCAGAGCCGAGAGCTTCCCTCTCCGCCTGGAGCTGGGTATCGGTCTTGAGCACAGGAAAATCGAACTGAGCTACGAGGTTATCATACATCCACGGACTTCCCTTGCGGTAATCCTGCTTGAAGTTGCCCGACCTCGGCATGAGGAAGAAGAGCACCACGGCAAGCGCAAAGAGAGCCACATAGATCTTGTAATTCCTTGGAAATCTGGCTTCGTACATAGTCTGTATCTATATTGGCTGAAGCCAACCCGCGTCTACGGGCTGGCTCCAACTCTAATCTTATTGTCTATCTAAAGCTTCTAGGCTTCATTATTTGATGGTCATTGCCTCCAAGTCGTCACCGTCATACAAGCCGGCATCAAGCTTCTCCTTGATCTCCTTGAATGCATTGAGGGTATACTTGACATCCTCCATTGTATGGGCAGCGGTGCTGACGATACGGAAGATGACCATACCCTTAGGGATGACAGGGTAAACGACAACTGAGCAGAAGACCTTGTAATTCTCACGAAGGTCCTTAGCCATCCTCGATGCCTGACCTACACCACCCTTGATATGTACAGGAGTAACGCATGCCTCAGCCTCGCCGATGTCGAATCCAAGCTCCTTGAAGCCGTTCTGGATAGCGTGGGTGATCTCCCAGCACTTTGCACGGAGCTGGTCACCTTCAGGTGAGTCGATGATTTCCATACGCCTGATGTTACCGATTACGAGAGGCATAGGAAGTGACTTGGCGTACATCTGAGAACGGAGATTTGCGCGGAGGTAGTTGATGACATACTTAGGGCCAGCAACGAAACCACCGATTGATGCCATTGACTTAGCGAAAGCACCGATGTAGAGGTCGATACCGTCCATTACGCCGAAGTGCTCAGAAGTACCGCGGCCATGCTCTCCGAGGAGACCGAAACCGTGTGCATCGTCGATCATGATGCGGAAGTTGTGCTTCTGCTTGAGCGCTACGAGGCCATCGAGCTTACCGAGCGCACCGGTCATACCGTATACACCCTCGGTGATGAGGAGGACTCCACCGCCATGCTCCTCTGCCTCTGCACATGCACGGGTGAGGACGCGGTCTGCGTCAGCGATATTGTTGTGACGATACTTATACTTAGAGCCGTCGTGGAGACGGATACCATCCATCAGGCAAGCATGGCACTCTGCGTCATAGACGATCACGTCGTGACGGTTGGTGATTGCATCGATAGTCGAAACGATACCCTGATAACCGAAGTTGAAGAGGAATGCATCCTCCTTCTTCTCGAAGTCAGCGAACATCTTCTCGAGCTTCTCGTGATATCTTGTGTGACCTGACATCATGCGGGCACCCATAGGATATGCGAGGCCCCAGTCTGCAGCACCCTGTGCATCTGCCTTCCTGATCTCAGGATGATTTGCGAGACCAAGGTAGTTGTTAAGGCTCCAGTTGAGGACTTCCTTACCGTTGAAGATCATATGAGGACCGAGTTCACCCTCGAGCCTTGGGTACATATAATAACCGAATGCCTGGTCGAAATATTGACCAATAGGGCCGCCTGAGTCTTTGGCGATTCTATCAAAAATGTCTACCATAAAATATTGTAGGTTTGGATTAATACTTTCTTTTTAGCTGACGACTATGCGTCGATGTTTGCGAAGTGTGCGTTCTGCTCGATGAACTCGCGACGAGGTGGGACATCGTCACCCATGAGCATGGAGAATGTTCTCTCTGCCTCGGCCGCATTCTCGATGGTCACCTGACGAAGGAGACGGGTATCAGGATTCATGGTCGTATCCCAGAGCTGCTCGTCACTCATCTCACCGAGACCTTTGTAACGCTGTACGTTCACTCCCTTCTCCGAACCGCCGCCGATTTCTGCGATCGCAGCCTTAAGTTCGTCGTCAGTCCAGCAGTAAACCTGGTTCTTGCCCTTCTTCACGCGGTAGAGAGGAGGTGTTGCGAGATATACATGTCCTCCGCGGATGAGGTCAACCATATAGCGGAAGAAGAATGTCAGGATAAGGGTGTCGATGTGGGAACCATCGACATCGGCATCGGTCATGATCACGACCTTGTGGTAGCGAAGCTTGCTGAGGTTCAACGCCTTAGGATCCTCAGGAGTTCCGATGGTCACACCAAGAGCGGTGTAGATATTACGGATTTCCTCGCTGTCGAATACTCTGTGCTCTGGCGCCTTCTCCACGTTGAGAATCTTACCGCGAAGAGGAAGGATGGCCTGAATTCTGCTGTCGCGACCGTTGACTGCGGTTCCACCTGCAGAGTCTCCCTCGACAAGGAAGATCTCGCACTTCTTAGGATCGCGGTCTGAGCAGTCAGAGAGCTTACCAGGAAGTCCACCGCCGGACATGACGGTCTTCCTCTGGACTGTCTCACGCGCCTTACGTGCCGCGAGACGTGCATTTGCTGCGAGGACGACTTTCTCGACGATGGTCTTTGCCATCTGAGGATTCTCCTCGAGGTATGCCTCGAGAGCGGCGCTCACTGCCTGCGAGACAGCAGCACGAACCTCGCCGTTACCGAGCTTGGTCTTGGTCTGTCCCTCGAACTGAGGCTCAGCCACCTTGACAGAGATGACTGCTGTCATACCCTCACGATAGTCCTCAGGAGAAAGCTCTCCCTTGAACTTTGCAAGGAGGTTGTTCTTCTCGGCGTATGCCTTGAGAGTACCGGAAAGTCCCCTCTTGAAACCGTCGAGGTGGGTACCACCCTCAATGGTGTTGATATTGTTTACGTATGAATAGATCTTCTCAGAGAATCCGGTATTGTACTGGAGTGCAATCTCGATAGGTATGATCTTATCGTTCTGGATGCAGATAGGGCTGCTGATAAGGCTCTCGGCTCCGGCGTCGAGATACTCCACGAACTCGCGGAGACCTGACTCTGAATAAAACACGTCGCTCTTGTAACCCTTAGTCTCCACGCCATGCTCATCGATGGACGCAACCTCATGCCTGAGGTCGGTGAAGGTAATATGGATACCCTTGTTGAGGTAAGAAAGCTCGCGAAGACGTGCTGCGAGGGTCTCATACTTGTACACCTGATGTTCCACGAAGATCTCAGGATCCGGATGGAAAGTCACCTGTGTACCGGTATCCTCGGCCTCTCCGATCACCTCAACCGGTGAGGTAGGCTTACCTTTTGAGTAAGTCTGTACGAAGATCTTGCCTTCACGATGGATCTCTGCCCTGAGATAGTCAGAAAGGGCATTCACGCAGGAAACGCCGACTCCGTGGAGACCGCCGGAAACCTTGTAGCTGTCCTTGCTGAACTTACCTCCTGCATGGAGCACCGTGAGAACGACCTCGAGAGCGCTTCTGTGCTCCTTCTCGTGCATTCCGGTAGGAATACCACGGCCGTTATCCTTCACTGTGATGGAATTGTCCGGATTGATATATACTTCGATGTGAGTACAGTAACCTGCGAGGGCCTCGTCGATACTGTTGTCGACAACCTCATAGACGAGATGATGGAGACCTCTCTCACCGATGTCACCGATGTACATCGAAGGTCTCTTCCTTACTGCCTCAAGTCCTTCGAGGACCTGGATACTATTCGCCGAATACTGATTTTCTGCTGTATTCAGTGCTTCGTTTTCAGTCATAGAAATGGTATACTTTATAAAACGGACAAATGTACGAAATTTCTTTTACAAATTCAAGCAGATTCCTGCCGTAAAATAAGGTCCCGCCTCAGCATAGAGAGGGGTACGCTGAATGGTCATACATGCGAGATTTCCGCCCTTAGCCCACGCTGAGAGCTTTTTCGAAATCACATACTCGAAATTCAGACCGAGATCAAGGTATCCTGGGAGTCTGAGAAGGCCAGCCTCAGGAGCACCTACGCGAGCCAGAGCATTGCTGCCAAGTGCACCCTCGATGCTCACTCCCGCGAATATCCTGCGCCTCCAGTTATAGGTCACGTCGACGTCACCCTTGAGAGGAGACGGAAGGAAGCCTTCACGCATTGACCCGTCATCCTTCTTTCCATAGAACGAATATCTCCAGAGTATGCCACCCTTGACATCAATGATCTCCGTGTTGACTCCGAAGTCAAACGCTGCGTAAGCCTGCTGGAGGCTGCCATACGCCACCTGAGGAAGGAGTATGCCGCCCTCTCCGAGAGGCACCTGTGAAACCGCCTGGAAGAGGTAGTTCTGATGGTTTGCATATCCGAAGCGGAGGTCATAGTCGAAGATTGTCGCAATGTTTCCATTGACACCGAGAGAAACGTCCGCACGGGTCACCGTGTTGTCGAGAAGGAGCTTTCTCGCGCCAACGAGATAGGTGTTGCCTTCAGCATACCTGTGATTGAACCAATGGTCCCTCTCGAGCATAGACGAGTAGCTGTTGATGTCTGCGCCACCGTTAGCACGGAAATATATGTTCAGATAGTTCCTGATCGCTGCGAAGTTCACATCCACAGCCGGATAGAAGACCTGACCCTTGTTGGAGTTCATCGCCGGGAACGCGACCTCCCCGCTCTCCGTCATCACATCCTCCGGACGGGCAAGGAACTCGACCTTGAGACCGGCGGAAATGTTCCATCTGTTCTTGACATAGCGATACTGCGGAGTGAGAGAAAGCCTTCCTGCATGGTCGAAGATGGCCTTGGAGTTCTCATCCGTGCGGTATCCGGCGAATTCGGCAGAAACGCCGAGAAGGATAGCATGGTAGTATGAGAGCACCGGACCGAGGGTTGCATCAGCCTTGAGACGGCTTTCGCGAAGCCAATCCATCTGTGTCGTAGCCACATTATGCTGGCCAAAGCGATATCCGAGAGCCGCATCATAGAAGAAATACTTCTCACCGTTGTGGTTTGACTTGACTCGTGCATAGGCATCCACTCCGTTATAGTCGCGACCTGGGGCGCTCTTGGAATCAGAATCGATGATACCGAAGGCTGTGTCAAGGGTATCCTTGGTAGCTATACCGAGGTAGCTTGCATCGAAGAGAAGGGTTCCCGATTCCCAGTCAAAGCGTCCGTTCACGCCGGCCCTGCTGCTGAGATCATAACCCTTGAAGGCCTTCTCCTCCTTGTTGATGAGGTAGGTCTCAGGTCTGAGCACATAGTTCTCTCCGTCCTCAAATATCCTGACGTCACGGTACTTGCCGACATACGAGCGATGCGTGCCGTAGATGTTCATCTTGAAGCCGTCACGACGGATAGGAGCCCACACGAAATCCAGCTCCGGATGGAGGCTGTAGCCTGCACCTGCACGAAGCCAGAAGCTAGATTCCTTCGCCTCCATACGCTCCGGACGGATATCCTGGAGATATGGGTTGAACTCGTTTCCGCCCTTATATGGGTTGGACATGACAGAATAGTCGAAATCAAGGTTGAACCTGGTTACGGAATCAGGCACATCCATCCTGAAAGACGGTTTATCAACCTCGAGGAGCTTGCCTTCGTAGGCCCTGGTGACGTTCACCGTAGGATCGAGGTTCTGGGCCACCGCAGTCGCTGCGAATGCGGTCATGGCCATTGCCGAAATAAATATCCTGAGTTTCATGTCTTTCTACTTGAGTCTGTTGATACGGATGTTCACATTGTCGATGATATCGTCATCGTTACCCTTAGGAGTGTAGCCGTCGACGATGCTCTGATATGTAGCCATAGCCTGCTTGCCTTCTCCCCTCTCCAGGAATGAATCTCCGAGCACGATGAACGCTCTGGCGATCCAATAGTCCTGATTTGACCCGGAATCAGCAAAAGAGTACACGAGCTCCTCGGTGCGTTCGAAGTCACCTCTGTCGTAGCAATCCTGGATGAGAAGATATACAGCCTCTGCACCCTCGGCAGTCCTTGGCTTGAGAGCGAGAGGTACGAGCACGTCAAGTGCTTCATCCCTTCGGCTAGTTGCGAGATATGACTTTGCAGTCACCCACTGAGCTACGCGTATTGCATCCTCGTCGCTGCGCTTGTCGTTCTTCACGATCTCCGCAGCCTCGAGTGCATTCTCGAACATCCTGCCCTTGAAAGCTGACATCATCCTGCCCTGGAGAGCAAGATACTTGTTCTCGTCAAGACGGGCCACGTCGAGAAGCCTTCCGTAGGCTGTGTATGCTTCCTCATACCTCTGCAGACCCTGCGCGAGCTCCGCGTACTGAACGAGAGCAAGCTCCTGGTAAGCGCCGCTGCCCAATGACACGACCTTAGCGTAGGTGTCGCATGCTGTCTCCTTCTGACCTAGCTTACGATAGCTGTCAGCCATGTAGTAATATGCCTTGTCAGCCATCCTTGAAGAAGGATACTGGCCAAGGAATTTCTCGAGTGAGGCAAGAGCCTTCTCATAGTCCTCAGAGAGGTATATCTGCTCAGCCGCATTGAATATCATCGCCTCCTTCTCGGCCTCAGTCTTCATGCCCGAGCGACCGATCTCGGCAAGATAGTCGAGATATGACTGAGGATCAGCCTTGCTCTGGTAAATGGACTCGATGGCAGCGAGAGCGTCATCTGAGTATTCTGTCTCAGGCATCTTCTCAACCACCTGCTTATAATAATCCAGAGCCGCATCATATTTCTTCGCATTCCTGAAGATCATCGCAAGCTCGATGAGAGACTTGGCCATGTAGGTGCTGTCCTTGGCATCCTCGAGCAGGCCTTCGAAGCAAGCCCTCGCCTCTGTGGTCTTGTTGGTAGCGATGTATGCACGTCCGAGCTCATACACCGCCTCCGAGTAGAAGCGAGACTCCGGAGATGCGTTCTTCACCGGAAGCAGGGCACTGATCTTCTTCTGGTTGTTGCCGGTGAGGCCGTAGCAGATCGCCGCCTGATAGTAAGGATAGATATCGTTGACGTTCCTGTATTCGGCAGAAACCTGCTCGTAGATAGGAATCGCCGAGGTATATTTCTTCTTCATGAACCAGCTGTCGGCCTTGCGGAGTATCGCGCCCTTGCGATAGGCGGCGTCACCTTCGTCGATGTAGACGTCGAACCACTTGATGGCCTGATCATATTCGCCTTCCTTGAAGTAGCAATAGCCGATGCTGAACGGAATCAGTGCGGACTCGTCCCTTCCGTCAAGAGCGGACATGTTGTAGAGTTCGGTGAACACCTGTCTTGCGTTCGCATAGTCACCGCTGCGGAAATAGGACTCGCCAAGCCAGAATCTGCTGAGCTGCCACATGCCGCTGGTCCTCGGAGAGTAGTATGACGAAGCCTTGAGGCAAGGAATCGCACCCTTGTAGGCACCGTCGTTGATGAGCTGGCTGGCACGAAGGTAATTCGTCTTCATGTAGTTGCCACGCATGTTCTCGTCGAGCTCATCAATCTTGTCGAAGTACTCTACCGCCGCAGCATAGTCACGGCTGCGAAGGGCTGCGACCGCCATGTATCCGAAGATACGGTCATTGTTGGCCTTGGATGGGTAACGCTGGATATAGCTGCTGAACGCCGACGCGTCGTTGTTCAGGTCGAATGCGAGCTTCGCATAATTGTAGAAGGCATCCTCCGTGACCACTGGATCATGGTCCACGATGCTTGCCTCTTTGAACGAGCGCATCGCTGCGACCTTGTTCTTGAGCTGGATGTAGCTGTAGCCGAGGTTATAGTTGGCAAGCTGTCCGAGTGAATCAGTCCTGTCCTCCATTGCGGTGTAGTTCTCCACGGCTGCCTGCCAGTCGCTGACGGCGAAGTTGAGCGAGCCTGCGAAGAAATGCTCTGCCCTGGTCTTAGGAGCATCCGCCGAAGCATAGAACTTCTTTGCCGAATCAGCGTCGCCCTGGACGAGGAAAGACTCAGAGATTATCCTCGCAAGGTGCTGACGGCACTCTACCGGAACAGAGTCAAGCTTTGCCGGACCTTCCTTGGTCACATAAGCATAATCGTTGAGCATGAATCGGCAGTCGAGGATATAGTACGACGACATTGCCTCGAAACGAGGATCCCTCATGGACTTCTCGAACCAGCTGATGGCCTCGCGGAACCTCTGGTCCTCGTATTTCATGTATCCGAGGGCATATCTTGCCGGAGCCGAATAATTGACGGAATTAAGCTCGTCGACCTTGAGGAAGAGCTGCTGCGCGGTAGGCTTGTTCGCGATCTCGAAATTGCTGTATGCTTCCTTGAAGATGAACTCAGGTCTCTGGCTCTTAGGAAGCTGCTTCTCCTGCACTTCAGCAAAGTAATCCGCAGCCCTCTTGTAGTCACCCTCATCGAAGAGATTCAGGGCATACTGATAACGGATCTGAGGCGTAAGTGCCGAATAAGGATAGAGATCGGTATATCTGTCGAAAGCCGCCTCATATCCAGGCGTCTTCATCTTCTCCTGACAGAGTACGGCATAACCCTCGGCCATCGGATCGTTCTTTCCTGCCGAAATGGACTCGAAAGCAATCCTCGCCTGCTCGTAGAGTCCCCGCTCATATAGACTGACGGCATCCCTGTACTCCTTCTGCTCGGAGCGCTGGGCGAATGCCTTTTCTGAGGTTCCGGCCAGCACCATTGAAGCCGCCAGAATCGTATAAAGGATAGTACGTTTCATGTAGTCAATATATTTTACAAATTTAGCAAAAAATTTGGCTATATTTGTGTTCCAAAAGGTATTTTTTCACATGTCTGAGACCAATCCACTCATCACTTTCGAAGGTGCCGAAATCATGAACGGAGAAAGCACCGTCCTGTTCGGACTTGACATGAACGTCAACCCCGGAGACTTTGTCTACATCGTAGGTAAAGTCGGCACCGGAAAGACCTCGATCATCAGGACCATCATAGCAGAGAACGAGCTCAAGAAAGGCCGCGGAAGCGTCTGCGGACATGATCTGAGCACCTTACGTACAAAGGACATACCGTTCTTGAGAAGAAAGATCGGAGTGGTATTCCAGGACTTCCAGCTCCTGATGGACAGAACGGTCGAGGAGAACCTCACCTTCGTACTCGAAGCGACCGGCTGGAAGGACAGGAAACTCATCAAGGAGCGCATCGAAGAAGTCCTCGCCGCCACAGGCATGACCCACAAGCTCCACAAGCATCCGCCGCAGCTTTCCGGCGGCGAGCAGCAGCGAATCGCGATCGCGAGGGCACTTCTCAACAAGCCCGAGCTCATAGTCGCCGACGAGCCTACCGGAAACCTCGACCATGAGACCGCCCAGGGCATCATGGAACTGCTAACCAGCATCAACAGGGAAGGCACGGCCGTCGTGATGGTGACCCACAACAGGACCATCTGCGACACCTACCCAGGCACAATCTACGAGTGCAAGGAAGAAACCGCAGTAAAGCTCTGATGAGAAAGAAGGAGAGATACGAAAAGATCTTCGGGTGGTTCAGGGAGAACGTTCCGGTAGCGCAGAGCGAGCTGGACTTCGACAGTCCGTTCCACCTTCTCATCGCAGTCATTCTATCCGCCCAGTGCACCGACAAGAGGGTGAACATGTACACCCCTGAGATATTCCGCCGCTACGAGCAGCCTCGTCACCTCGCAGAAGCCTCCTTCGAGGAAGTCTTCGAACTCATAAAGTCCATCTCCTTCCCCAACAACAAGGCCAAGCATCTGATCGGCATGGCCCAGATGCTCGTGAACGACTTCGGATCCGAAGTTCCGTCGGACGTTGATGAACTTGTAAAACTTCCCGGAGTAGGAAGAAAGACCGCGAACGTAATCGCCTCAGTCATATACGACAAGCCAGTGATTGCCGTAGACACCCATGTATTCAGGGTTTCCCACAGAATGGGACTCTCGGACGGCAAGACAGTCGAAGCCGTGGAGAAGGAACTCACGGCGGGAATCGCACCGGAAGAAAGGCTCATCGCACATCATTGGCTCATCCTTCACGGCAGGTACATCTGCACAGCACGCAAGCCAAAGTGCGAAAGCTGCGGCATCGCACCCTTCTGCAGAATGCACGAAAAACGAGAAATCAAATAAAATCAGGATCGGTCCGGAACTCCATCCTCTCACCCGTCTTCGGATGAGAGAAAATCAGCGACTCCGCATGCAGGCACAGGCGTCCTCCGGACATGTCGCCATACAGCCTGTCCCCCTTGATAGGCCTTCCAAGGCCTTCCACATGCGCCGAATGCACCCTCAGCTGGTGTGTCCTTCCGGTGCGCGGGACAAATCTTACAAGGATTTCACCGTCGTCCAACTCATCCAGTATCTCATATTCGGTCAAAGCCTTCTTGCCATCCTGCTCGTCCACCATCTGACGAGGGCGATCGTAATAATCGAGCATGAGCGGGAGCTCAATCTTCCCTCGCATCCCCCTCTCGAGTCTCGCTGCCGTCCCCTTCACGGAAACGCTTGAAAGAAGTGCCACATAGCTCTTCGACACTTCCCTTTCCTCGAACTGTCGCATAATCGCAGTCTGCGCCTCGACGCTCTTAGCAAACACAAGGACGCCAGATGTATCCATGTCAAGCCTGTGGCAGGAATATATCCTCTCTCCGCTGCCCGCATGGTTTGCCCTGCGTTGAAGCCATGCCAGCACGGACTCAGCCTTGATCTTGCCCGGCACGGAAAGCAGGCCGGAAGGCTTGTCCACAACAATCAAGGTATCGTCCTCAAAAAGTATCTCCGGCTCATGAATCAGCACCGAAGAGTACGCCTCCATCGGGTTAGGCTCGACCTCCAGTCCCTTCAGCATGTATGCAAGCAACGGCCCGCACTTTCCCGTACATGAAGGATAGAAGCTTCCATGGGCACGGACCTCAGACTTCGGCGAACGCCCATACCAAAACTCCCCAAAAGCCACCGGTCTGAGTCCATTCATATATGCATATTGGAGCATCTTCGGCAATGCGCAATCGCCGGTCCCGCCCGGAGGTACGAGTCCTCTCTCAGCAAAGATCTCACAGACATTGCGGCTCTCGCCCTTCGCGTTCAGGACCACGAAATGTTCGAAAATCCATTTCTGGAGGTCCTCAGACATCGTCTTGCGCATCGCCATCAGCTCCGTCTTCTTGCTCGGATCGGTCTCTGCGGCGATGCGCGGAGTAAGTGCCGAGATCTCCGCCTCCCTAATCTTAAAGTATCCCTCAGGATCTGTCAGGTCAAATATCGGAGGCACAAACCCCTCTACGTTCGACAGTCCTCCTGCCAGTCCCGAAAATCCCCATAGGACTCCGACCCTCTCCGCTTCGGACCCCGGAGTTGTACTGGCAACCCATGGCCACCCATGGCCTTGTAAATGGGAGGGGCCCAGCTTTGCTGGGAGGGATGAGCGAAGCGAAGGTTGCAATGTGCAACTGCCGGGGCCCGAAGCGGACGCAGCAGTTGGATCCGGAGCTGTACTGGCAACCCATGGCCACACATGGCCTTGTAAATGGGAGGGGCCCAGCTCTGCTGGGAGGGATGAGCGAAGCGAAGGTTGCAATGTGCAACTGCCGGGGCCCGAAGCGGACGCAGCAGTTGGATCCGGAGCTGGGCCGGCAACCAGAAGGACGCCGAGCATCTTACCTTCGGAAAAGAGGGCATCCAGCGCCGGGTCTGAAGCCACATGCGAAATCAAACGCTCCGCAGCCTCTCTGACAAGAGGATGCGGAGTGTATGAGAAGGGATATGTGAACTTCTTCTGAAGTTCCATCTTAAAGTTCGTCTTCTGCGTAGAAGGCGTCAACCTGATAATTAGCGTATGTGCAATACTCTTCCTCCTTGAAGAAGCGCGCAAGCTCGATAGCGGCAGACTCAGGAGAATCCGAAGTATGCACGATATTCTCGGTCTTGCTCATGCAGTAGTCACCACGGATGGTGCCGAGAGCCGCATTGCGACCATTGGTCACACCACCCATCTCGCGAACCACGCGGACGGCCTCCACACCCTCGAGTGCCATAAGCACCACAGGGGTCTTCTTCATCGAACGAAGAAGGATCGGGAAGAATGGCTTGTCCTTGAGGTGGCCATAATGCTCGAAGAGCAGCTCGTCAGTGAGGTTGACCATCTTCATTGCTACGATCTTCAGGCCCTTCTTCTCGAAACGTGAGATGACTTCGCCGCAGAGCGCACGCTGAACCGTTGCCGGCTTGAGGATTACAAGTGTTCTTTCCATATCTGTATCGCTGAATTATTTGATGAACTGGCTCTTGAGTGCCTCGATCTTAGCATCCGCGTCAGCACCCTTAGCGCCGAAGTAGAACTTGATCTTAGGCTCAGTACCTGAAGGGCGTACGGTAACGACGTCGCCGTCCTGGCTGAAGAACTGGAGCACGTTTGACTTAGGAAGACCGGTCTTCTCTGGCTGGTTGTAGTCCTTAACCTCGACTACAGGGCAACCTGCGATCTCCTTAGGAGGGTTCTGGCGGAAGTCCGCCATCATGGCGTCGATCTCCTCTGCACCAGCCTTACCCTCGCGAACGATGTACTTCATGTTCTCCTTGTAGTAACCGATCTCTGCGTAGATCTTCTGGAGGAACTGATAGAGGGTCATACCCTGCTCAGCGCACCATGCTGCACACTCTGCAACCATTGCGCAAGCTACAGGAGCATCCTTGTCGCGTACGAACTCGCCGATGTTGAAGCCGTAGCTCTCCTCGCCGCCGCACACGAACTGTGCGATGCCCTCGTTCTTCTTGACAACCTCAGCGATGTATTTGAAACCGGTGAGGACATTGTAGGTCTTCACGCCGAACTTGGCTGCGATTGCAGGAAGGAGCTCGGTGGTCACGATAGTCTTCACGATGTACTGCTTGCCGTTGAGCTTTCCGAGCTCTGACCAGCGGGTGAGGATGTAATATGTGAGGATAGAAGCGGTCTGGTTACCATTGAGGAGGATCATCTTGCCCTCGTTGTCGCGTACTGCGATACCCATACGGTCAGCATCAGGGTCGGTAGCCATAACGAGCTCTGCGCCTACCTTCTCCGCCTCGTCGAGTGCCATCTGCATTGCAGCGGTCTCCTCTGGGTTTGGTGACTTGACGGTTGGGAAATCACCGTCGCTCATATCCTGATCGAGGACATGGTAAACATTGGTGAATCCGAGTCTCTCGATAGCAGTGCGGGCGATGCGTACACCTGTTCCGTGGAGCGGAGTGTAGACCATCTTGAGGTCGGTGTGCTTTGCGACTGCCTCTGGAGAGAGCATGAGTGAAAGGATATCGCTGAGGTAAGACTCATCCATCTCTGCGCCCATGAGTTCAACTGAACCTGGGTTCTCAACTGCTGAAGGATCGAACTTGACCTCTGAAGGATCGTTGATAGCGTTAACCTCGGCAACGATGTCCTTGTCCACCGGTGAAGTGATCTGGCCACCATCTGCCCAGAACACCTTGTAACCGTTGTACTCCTTAGGGTTGTGGGAAGCGGTCACCATGACACCTGCGAGAGCACCCACCTTGCGGATAGAGTAGCTGAGCTCAGGAGTAGGACGGATGTTGTCAAAGATATATACATGAAGACCGTTAGCGGAAAGCACGTCAGCAGTGATCTTCGCGAAGAGCTTGCTGTTGTTACGGCTGTCGTAAGAGATGCAGACCTTGATGTCGTCACCCTCAACGTTCTTCTTGATGTAGTTGGCAAGACCCTGAGTGGCCATGCCGACAGTGTACTTGTTCATTCGGTTGGTACCCACGCCCATCTTACCGCGGAGACCGCCGGTACCGAACTCGAGCTTACGATAGAATGCATCTTCGAGAGCCACTGGATCGCTGTTGCGAAGCCTGAGGATCTCACCTTTTGTCTGCTGGTCGTAGTTTCCATCCAACCAGCTCTGAACTACGTTCATGTAATCTGCCATAGGACTTATTGTATTTAGATTTAATCAGTTTCAGTGTATCCACAAATATATAAAGAAATTGGCATAATAGCTATATTTGCAAGCATGAAAATGTCATTTGCAGACATACTTCGCCAAGTTGATTCCGAAGGAGCCCGTAAGATGGCTGCCAAGGTGCCGGAATGGCAGGATGTGGAGGGGCTCTGCTTCCCCACCAAGCTCTGTACCGAGCAGTGCAGCTCATCCGAGACCGCCAGGTACAAGGCCGGCGTCGTCCTGCGTGAGTTCCGAAGGATCAGCGGCACCCCCGACGCCGGCCCCAAGCCGCGTCTGGCGGACATGACCGGAGGCCTCGGAGTGGACTCATGGGCCTTCTCGCAGGTCTGCAGCGAGGTTTTCTACAACGAGATGGACACCACGCTTGCAGAAGGAGCAAGGTCAAACTTCGAGAAGCTCTCCGCCCCCAACATTTCCGTCCACAGCAACGAACTGACTCCAGGTGCGCTCCGCACCATACTCGACGGCTTCACTCCGGACATGATCTTCCTCGACCCGGCCAGGCGTTCGGATACGGGAAGAAAGGTGTTCATGGTCGAGGACTGCAGGCCTGACGTCCTCACGCTCCGTGACGAACTTCTGGACTGCGCTGCGCTCGTAATGGTCAAGCTCTCCCCTATGGCCGACATCAGCCTGCTCGCGAAGCAGCTCGGCGACCATGTGAGCGGAATCCACGTCGTCGGCTCCGCCGGCGAGTGCAAGGAACTGCTG
>NZ_JBAEER010000076.1:0-6645 GCF_056207615.1 Candidatus Cryptobacteroides sp.
TAGCTGCCGGAGGTACTCCATTCCGACAGCGGTGCCTTCCCTATCATTTCAAGCAACAGTCTTAGAGGTCGCGGGGTTCGTTCGTGCCAACGGAAATGTCACCATGACTAAGAGCGTCTGGCACGAACTCCAAAAATCGACCGATTCTTGGACGTCGTGCCAGCAGAACTGCTCTAAACCCCGAAAATCACGTCTCGAACTCCAAAAATCAGGCTTTTTTTGGCGTTCGTGCCATAAGAGTTGTGAATGATTATCATTATTCATAGATTTGATAGTGCTTTTCCGCATGTGCGGGAGAAACGAAGGGTAGAAAATATGCGAAAAACGGTTCATCTATGCCTCGCGTCCCATGACGAGGTTCTATTCAGGTCGGAGGAAGACTTCATCCGCGGTTTCAATTCATTTGCAATTGCCTGTAGGCTGACTGAGACACGTGCATTGGCAGACGGGGAGATGTCTGACCATGTACATTTCGTAGTGGCAACCGACAATGCGACCCAGCTTGGAGAACAATATAGATATGAGTACACAAGGTACTTCAACAACAAGTACCATCGGCTAGGTAGGTTTGGCGACAGGGAAATCTACAATACGGATATCAGCGGAGCCAGGCATCTACAGACGGCTGTCTCTTATGTAAACAGACAGGGTCTGCACCATGGGATTTGCTCCACTCCCTTCGAATACAAGCACTGTTCAGCCAACGTCATCTATGCAAAAGAACTCGGTAAGGATGAGCCCACAGATTTATTTCCACTTAAGTCTTACTACCGTTTCGTACCTAAATCGAAGGTTGAGCTCGTTAAGGACTATCGTATGTCGAGCAGTGGTTTACTATTGAGACAGGGTGTCATTGACACAAGCTATGTAGAAGAGCTATATATCACTCCTCGCAACTATCTGTTCAACATGAACAGAATCACGAATGACGATTGGAAGTCAGAACAGGTAACGGATTCCGAGCCAGGACCGGCAATAACACTCGACAGTATCGAACGTCATTACAATTCAGAGGATGTGAAGGCTATGCTTCTGAATGAGAACGGGCGTGTTAACAAGAGTTGGATGACGGACATTGAGCTCTGTACAATGATAGACAAGGTCTATCTCCCACGTTTGTATCTAGGTCGAGAGAGCATTTACCAGCTTTCAGAAAGCGAAAGGTGTGATCTCGGGAACAGGCTTTTGTCTGACTGTAGACGCAAATCTTTTCTTGTCAAAGCTTTGAACAAATACTTCACCCAGGACCAAGTTTGTCGCTGTCTGGCAATCAAAAGAGCTGACAGGTAAGGACTGTCGTTTTTCTGGAATGGCACCGCCGCCGGAATGTACGACCTCCGGCGGCTAAAGATCAAGCGCTTCGCCGAGCTCGATGGAGCGGCTCGCTTGCGCTTGACTTATGCCCGGTCCATCCTACGTTTTGTCCACCCTGCAAAAATCAAGAGCAAATCATCCTACTTTTGTCCAGGTGACCCGCTACCAGACAAAATCAATTCAAAGCATCCTGCTTTGAAAGATATTACCATTTGGTATCGCGAACACACAAAAAACATGCACTGCTTCTCTAAGGTCGGAGTAGTACAGATGGGCAAAAGCGAACACTGGCGAGCCGCTCATTCGAGCTCGCGAGGTGGCTCGCTTTAGCTGCCGGAGGTACTCCATTCCGACAGCGGTGCCTTCCCTATAATTTCAAGCAACATTCTTTGAGGTCGCGGGGTTCGTTCGTGCCAACAGAAATGCCACCAAGACTAAGAGCGTCTGGCACGAACGACAAAAATCGGCCGATTCTTGGACATCGTGCCAGCAAAACCGATGAAAACCCCGAAAATCACGTCACGAACTCCAAAAATCAAGCTTTTTTTGGCGTTCGTGCCAGAGAGAACACGGCTTAGGGCAACGAACGCCTGCAGCGGGAAAAGGCTAGCGGCGGTAGTCGCGGAGAAGGTCGACGTAGCGGTTGCTGAGGTAGGCCATGAGGCAGTGGAAAGGCCACATGTACGGGAAGAGAAGGCGGACGGCGAAGTAGACCGTGTGCGAGAACGCCTTATCCTCGAGACGGTAGATGAAGTGCTCCGCGATGAGCCAGATCGGCGCACAGAGGACGGCGCAGACGAGCCAGAGCGGGAACGAGAGCAGCGCGGTCAGAGTACGGAGGACCATGTTCGCACGACGGCTGCGGTCGCCGAAGATCCTGCAGAAACATCCATTCCAGAAGCGGCCGAAGCGCTCGGCACCGTGCTTCCTCTCCGGAAGGACATCAAGCCCGGCCCTGATGCGCGAAGCCAGCAGGTCGATCAGAGCCTTGTAGATGTTGGCCTCGGGTTCATCGGCATGGGCACGGAAATACTCAGCGACATCGATGGGCTCGCCGACGGTGATGCAGATGCGGCCCATGGGCTTGAAGAAATACTCATAGTCAGAGCTGATCGGCACGATGTATACCGGCTTCCCGAGCTCCTCGCTCGCGTTCTTCGCAATCCTGAACACACCCTTCTTCAGCGGCAGCAATCCCCTCTCCGGGCGATGCGTACCCTCCGCGAACATGCAGAAAGGCATCCCATGGCGCAGGCAATTGGTGATATCGTCGAAGGTCTCATAGTTCTTTGCGACCTCCTTCAGGCCGTTCCTCTCCCTGGCCAACGGAAGCACGCGCACGAAATGCAGGGCCCATGCGGCTGCCGGATTGGAAAAGATGTCGCTCCTCGCGCCGAAACCGACCGGAGAATGGCCGTTCGCAAGGAGAGTCACCAGCGGATCCATCATCGCGGCGACATGGTTCGGAGCATAGATGATCGCACCGTCGGTCGGAATGTTCTCACGCCCGCGGATGGTCACCTTCGAGAACTGGGTCCTGGCACACAGGTCGAAGTAGTACCTTCCCCAGTCATATATCCTGCTGTATTTGAAAATCTCCGTTGCCATAGCGTCTGCAAATATAGCAAACTCTATATTTTTCCTTAACTTTGAGGAACACGAGAAAAACGATAACCATGAAAAAGATAAGCATCCTCACGGGCATGATCGCAGCGATGGTCATGGTCTCATGCAGCGGAAATCAGGCTGCAAGCAACGACAATCAGAACACAAGCAGCACTCTCCAGGGCAGCCAGCCAGGCACCTACGGAAGCGCGAAGATGGCAGGGCTGAAGGCGGCTGCCGAAGACATCAAGGCCAACGATCCCGAACTCTGGGCTGCGCAGAACCATGAGCTCCAGCTCAAGGCCGACCGCGGAACGATGGAGAACCCGCTCGAGCTCGGAGGCTTCATCCAGATCGCCATCCTCGTCGAGGACATCGAAGCTGCGGCCCGCGAATGGTCCCAGCTCCTCAATGTGCCGATGCCGGAGATCCACGTCCACCAGACCGTCGACACCACCGACCCGAACCTCATGTACTACGACAAGAACTACAAATACGGTCTGAAGCTCGCATCCATAATGGCGCCGCAGGGATTCATCATCGAGCTGCACGAGGTGCTTGACGACAATCCGAACACATACAACGAGTTCATCCGTGAGCATGGATACGGTGTCCACCACCTCGGCTTCGCTGTCGGCGAGCGCCGCGACGCAGTCGTGGACGAGCTGATCGAGCGCGGCTATCCGAAGCGCGTGGAGCACATCTACCCTGGCGGCAGCTGGACCGTCTTCGACAGCGAGCAGGCCCTCGGCGTCAACATCAACGTCAAGCCCGCGATGTAAGGGGGATCAGAAAAGCAGAACTATTTCTCCCAGATTCTGGCAAGCCTATCGTCTTCGCGTAACTCCTGCGCAGTAGGTTGTCGCAAGATACCGGAATAGCGACGTACATCTTCGCTCAATTCGGTAGGGATTTCAACCTTAGGAAGTGGTTGCTGCAGGTCTTTCGCGTTGGTTTGCATAGTTAAATCAGGTTTTTGCAAATATACGACAAATACCTCATACAAAACACAGCAAGCCGTTATAATTTTCTATAAAAATATAAGAGCCGCCGCTTCTCTGCGGTGGCTCTTATCGTATAAAGCAGTAGGCAATTTAGTCAATATCAATCAACTGGTAGGTGCGGGAGCCGAGGCCGATGTGCTCGCCCCACTCCATGATGTGCGTGCCGTTCTTGCTTGCGATGCGGCGAAGAAGAGGCTTGGTATTGTTGTGCTCGTCATTGTGGATCTTCGTGACGATATCGTAGCACGCCTGGTCGAGCGCCACCGGATCCGTCGAAGCGAGGATACCGAAATCCGCGATCAGCGGCTCCTGCGGATGGGCATTGCAATCGCAATCGATGCTCATCTTGTACATCACCGAGATATAGACGATGTTCTTGCCGCCGTCGAAATAATTGTGGACCGCCTGCGCAGCCGAAGCCATCGCCTCCACGAAACCGTCCTGATCGTCGGTATGCGACCACATCGTCCTCGTGTCTGCGGTGTAGCCCGCAGTGTGGATGTACGCCTTGCCGCTGGCCGAAGCCACACCGATCGACGCGTTCTTCAGCACACCGCCCATGCCCGCCATCTGGTGGCCCTTGAAATGGGCAAGATTCACCATGAAATCATAGTTCTGCAGGTGCGAGCCCACGATATCGTACTTGATGCGCGAATCATCCACCACCGGAATGCGCATGTCCCCGTCGGCATCCATGATGTCCACCGGAGCCACGTCGAGGAATCCCCTCTTCTGGATCTCCTTCCAGTGGGACTCGGTCGTGTTGCGAGTACCCGCATAGGCAGTGTTGCACTCCACTATCGTCACGCTGTTGCCCTCCACCGACGCGATGTCATCGATGATTGGCTTCATCATCGCAGGACGGATATACCCTGTCTCCTCCGACTCGCCCGTCGAGATCTTCAGCGCCACCCTTCCGGTAGCAGGACGACCGAGCGCATGATAGATGCGGACGATGCTCTCCGCCGAAAGGTCACGGGTCATGTACACCGGCACACCACCCTCCTGCCCGAGCGAGGAGATGTCGGTCGTCTGGGACTCCGCCTGGGTCGAGTGCGAGCTGCGCGAATTGCCGCATGAGGACGCCGCTGCGACCATGATCGCCGCCGCGAGCGAAAGGAAAAGTCTTGTTTTCATAATATCTTGATTTGTGTAAGTGTAAGCCTTTGCTTTCCATCCGCTGCTTTCAACTTCAACTGGTTACATTTTGTAACCGACTCATTTTCCTCCTTCTTCGGCCTGAGTTTCAGCACCTTCCAATAATTACGGGCATGATCAAGGTCCGGCTGGTCTGTCAAAGCCCATACAACATCCACAATGGAGAACAGCCATTCCTCGTTCTCCTCATCCCATGCATAGCGTACCTTCACGCCCTCAAATAACTGTATTTTATATCATTTGGCCGAGAAAACCCAGAGGTCTTCAGCCTCTGCGGATGAATCGGCCAGCCGTTTCTGAGTGCTAAGGTAGGAATATATTGTGAATCAACCCTGATTCTCGATGTATTTCCGGACCGTTTCGGGAGATGCTTCGCCGATGGAGCAGACGAAATATCCGTCGCTCCAGAAGGTGTGCTCTTTCCAGAAGTGTTTGCGGAGCCAGTCCGGATATCGTTTCCATAGTTCACGGGTGCTTTCCTGCTTGAGTCGTCGCGCAATGGATGTCACGGTGATGTTTGGAGGATAGGAGATTAGCAGATGGATATAAGGTGGCATTTCAGGTACCACTTATGTCGTCCGCTGGACTGATAGGCATTGTCCATGATATGTGAAACGAAAAAAATCCGCGGAGACTGTGCTCCACGGATTAGACTTGCAATTTCTGCTGATTCTGTTTCTGAATATCAGGCCTAATACTCTGTGACGGCGCGTACCGACTGCCCGAAGTAGCGACCGCTGTTGGTCAAGTACCGGTCTTCCGAATCAAGGGAGAGGTAGTTCGCGTTGCCCAGGTATGCGTGCACTGACGAAGACCAGTAGTTGCCGCTTGTTCCGACATCGTCAAGACCCGACCCTTCGCGATAGCCCGCTGTGGGCAGAAAAATCGAATTGCCTGTCTTCAGACCTTTTACTGTGTAACCTTTCTTGGTAGCGTCCCAGGTCCACTCGCACTTCGTCTTGTCAAGCAACTCATTGATTTCATCGATGGTGGGAGTACGCCATTTGTTGCCCCAGTTCGCAGTTGCAGGATCGTCACCAGGCTGGAGTGTCATGAGACCGTCGCCGCCTTCAACATCAGCTGTGTACTTGGTCATGCCGTATTTAGGCTTGGCACTGCTGTCATAGATGCCCCACTTGTAGTCACCTTCGTTTGACCAGTCGTAATTGCTCTTCTCTGTAGTCTCGCCCCAGGCGAAATATGAGCCAGGTCCGTCCACGTTCTGAGCACCTACATTGTACGACGCCCACTTCACGCTGAGACCAAGATCCACGGCCTCGCAACCTCCGGAAAAATCCGTAGGACCTTCAGGTCCCTTGTCCTTGTTGCATGCGGCGAGTCCGCCAGCTACGGCGAGGACTGCCATAAGTTTACAAATGTTTCTCATCATATTCGTTCTGTGTGATTTTACATCAAGGGAGTAAATATATATATATATATCAGCTATTTACCAAATTTTCCTTTCAAAAATTATCTCTGCAACCTGTTTCCTCCTGAGTTGCAGCAAGGCCAATGTGTCGGTCGGACTGGACATGGGATTGAAGTCCCTTGTCACAACTTCCGA